>DASQZE010000418.1:0-24559 GCA_035638875.1 Longimicrobium sp. | reverse complement strand
CTCCCCGTGAGCACCGTGAGCGAGATGGTGTTGCGCAGGATGGCGTTCCAGTACACGTCGCTCAGGATCCACGCGCGCGCCCGCGGGTCCGCCAGCGCCGTGCGCACGTCCGCCAGCCACGCGCGCTGCTCGCCCGCGTAGGTGCGCGAGATGTCGCGGAAGTACTTCTCCACGCCGGCCGTGACCTCCAGCGGCGTCTCGTACGCGGCGATGCGGGCCAGGGCGGCCACCATCCGCGGCACGGGGTTCTCGCGCGTGGGGCGCGACGCGTGGCTGGGCGTGCCCGCAATGCGCAGGCGCTGCCAGAACGTGCGCTTTTCCGCCACGCCCACTCCGTAGAACTGCAGGCGGCCGTTCTCCATGGGGATGTCGCCGCCCTCGGTGATGAGGAACTCCACGTCGCGAAGCAGGTCGGCGTGCCGGTCAACGAACGCCGCGGCCCCCGTGGAGCCCAGCTCCTCGTCGGCGTTGGCGATGTAGACGATGTCGCGGGTGAGCGGTACGCCGCTGCGCTTGAGGGCGAGCAGGGCCAGCAGGTGCACCACGCCGTCGCCCTTCATGTCGATGGCGCCGCGCCCCCACACGTACCCGTCGCGCACCACGCCGCCCAGCGGGTCCACCGACCAGCTGGCCGCGTTGGCCGGCACCACGTCCATGTGGTGCACGAGGGCGATGGCGCGCTTGGACCCGTCGCCGCGCAGCCGCGCGTACAGGTTGGCGCGGCCGGGGCCCAGCACGTCCTCGTCCAGCACCTGCGCCTCGATCCCCTCCCTGCGCAGGATGGCCGCGAGGAATTCCGCCCCCGCCTTCTCGTTGCCGGGCGCGTTGGTGGTGTTGACGCGGATGTAGTCCGAGAGGGTCTGCACCGCCTCGGCCTGCAGCGCGGGCCAGTCCACGGGGCGTGCGGGCTCTGGTTGGGCGGCGGCGGGCGTGGCGGCCATCAGCAGCGCGATCGGGAGCAGAAGCCTGCGCATGGTCGGGATCGTCGTCGAGGTGGAGTCGGGCGAATGCGCGAAGATAGTCCGGCGGATGGATGGCGGGTAGGTGGGGTGGGGGCAGGAAGGGAACGGAAGCCGCGGCGGTCCCTTCACCCGGTCCGCCTCCGCGGACAACGACGAATGAGAACGGGGCAACGGCGCGCCCGCGGATGGCTTCCGGCCCTTTGGGTGCCGTACGTGCCGTGGTTCAGCCTGGCTCGCACGCCTCCAGCAGCGCCACCACCGTAGCGTTGACCGGCGTCGGGATACCGGCACGGCGGCCCAGGCGGACGATGACGCCGTTGCGGGCATCGATCTCCATCCGGCGTCCGGCCCGCCGGTCGGCGTGGAGCGAGTTGATGGAATCCGCCGGCCCGGCGCGGTAACCCTCCACGATCTCGTCCGCCAGGGCGTCACTCAGACGGGCGCCGACGGTGCGCCCCACAGTGACGCATTCACGCACCAGCGCGCGCATCACCTCCGCCGCGCCTCTCCGGTGCGCGACGCCGGCCGGCTGCAGCGTGAGCGCCGACACCGCGCCCGCGCAGTTGACGGCGAGCTTGCGCCAGGCGCGGGTGGTGAAATCGCCGGTGGTAGAGACGTCGATGGCCGTGTGTGCAAACAGGCGGACGAACGCCTCACCCGCTTCGCCGTGCGGGACGACGATGCTGCCGGCCCGCCGCTGCACCACGCAACCCGGACCGGTCCGCTCCGCCGGGATGTCGACGACGCACGGGGTAATGCGGCCCGCATCCACCCATGGCGCAAACCGCTCCACGTGCTCCACACCGTTCTGCAGCACCGCGATGCGCGTCTCCGGGCCGAGCAACCCCGGCAGCCAGCGGACGGCGCCCTCCGCATCGTAGGTCTTGGTCGTGACCAGGACCCAGTCGACGGCCTCGCCGGCTTCAGGATGGACCAGCACGCGCGGTGAAGCGCGCATCATGCCGGCCGGCGTCTCCACCTCAAGCCCGTTTACAGGCGTCCGCGCGCAGACCGTCAGCTCGATTGCCGCATCCTGCGCCACCCAGGCCCCAACGACCGTCCCGATCGCCCCCGGCCCGACAACGGCCACCTTCATCGATCGAATCGGCA
Source organism: Longimicrobium sp. (assembly GCA_035638875.1). Taxonomy (GTDB): domain Bacteria; phylum Gemmatimonadota; class Gemmatimonadetes; order Longimicrobiales; family Longimicrobiaceae; genus Longimicrobium. The sequence goes on along the minus strand of DASQZE010000418.1, from coordinate 22,487 downwards.
GCAAGGTGAATGGATGCGGCGGATTCCGGATGCTGCCGCCGCGCATCCGCCGCGGCGCTCGGGGGATGCGAGCGGGGCCGGCCGCTGATCCGCGGCCGGCCCCGTGTTCATCGCTCCGTACCTTCGCACCCCAGCTCAGACGTTGAAGCGGAAGAGCAGGATGTCGCCGTCCTTGACGACGTACTCCTTGCCCTCGGAGCGCATCAGCCCCTGCTCGCGCGCGGCCTTTACGCTGCCCAGCTTCTCGAAGTCGGCGAAGGCCACGGTCTCCGCGCGGATGAAGCCGCGCTCGAAGTCGCTGTGGATGACGCCCGCGGCCTCGGGCGCCCTGGCGCCCACGGGGATCTCCCAGGCGCGCACTTCCTTTTCGCCCGCCGTGAAGTACACCTGCAGCCCCAGCAGCCGGTAGCCCGTGCGGATGAGGGTGTGCAGCCCGGGCTCGATGATCCCCAGCGACTCCAGGAACTCGCGCTTCTCCTCGTCGGGCAGCTCCGCCAGCTCGCTCTCGATCTTGCTGCTGATGGGGATGATCTCGGCGTGCTCGCCGCTGGCCTCCACGGCCGTGCGCAGGGCCCGGACGTGCGCGTTGTCGCCCTCCGGCAGGTCGCCCTCGGCCACGTTGGCCAGGTACAGCACGGGCTTGGCGGTAAGCAGGTTGTACGAGCGGAGGATGCGCGATTCGTCGTCGTTCGCATCCACCGCGCGCGCCGGCTCGCCCTTGTCCAGCACGGCGGACAGGCGCTCCAGCACCCCCAGCTCCGCCTGCGCCTCGCGGTCGTTGCCGCGCGCGGCCTTGCGGGCCTTCTCCAGCCGCTTCTCCACCACGGCCAGGTCGGCCAGCGCCAGCTCCAGGTTGATGACCTCGCGGTCGCGCACGGGGTCTACGCCGCCCATCACGTGCACCACGTCGTCGTCGTCGAAGCAGCGCACCACGTGGACGATGGCGTCCGTTTCGCGGATGTTGGCCAGGAACTGGTTGCCCAGCCCCTCCCCCTCCGACGCGCCCTTCACCAGGCCCGCGATGTCCACGAACTGCACGGTGGCGCGCAGCACGCGCTGCGGCTGCACCTTCTCCGCCAGCAGGTCCACGCGCGGGTCCGGCACCTCCACCATGCCCACGTTGGGCTCCACGGTGCAGAACGGGTAGTTGGCCGCGTCGGCGCCCGCCGCCGTAAGGGCGTTGAACAGCGTGGACTTGCCGACGTTGGGCAGCCCCACGATCCCCAGCTTGAGCATATCGTTCTGAACCGGCTTTGGATTGATCGCGATCACAAACGGAACCGGCCGGGTGCCCTGGACGGGACCCGGCCGTGCACGGAAAACCTATGCGGTGGATGCGGTTCCGTCAACGGCCGGGCGGAACTGCGGGTTACGGGGGACAGGTTGCAGGGGACGGCCAGCGACTGCGGCCTGCCCATCCGATGTGCCGATTCCGTGCTACCGGGCCAGCGCCCGCAGGTCGTCCCATCCGCCCGCGAACCAGTTCAGGTCCACGTCGCCCGTGATGCCGGCCACGCGCCCGGCGTCGGAGTGCTGCCAGAACGTCCAGCGGTCCCAGTCCGCCGGCATGGCGGGCTGCGCGGCGCCGTAGTGGGCCACCCACAGCGGGTACCCGCCGAATCCGCCGCCCACCTGGTTCCAGAACCCTGCCCGCGTGTAGAGGATGGGCCGCACGCCCGTCGCGCGCTCCACCGTCTCCAGCCACGTTCGCACGCCCGTGGCGATGGCGGCGGCGGAACGCCCGTCCGTCACCTCCACGTCCAGCACGGGCGGCAGGTCGCCGGCGCGCATGTCCACCGTGCGCAGGAACCGCTGCGCCTGCGCCGCGGCGTCCGTCTGCGGGCGGTAGAAGTGGTACGCGCCGCGCGGCACGCCGGCCCGCGCCGCGCCGTCCCAATTGGCCGCGAACTGAGGGTCCACGTAGTCGCCGCCCTCGGTGGCCTTGATGTACGCGAAGGCAATCCCGTCATCCGCCACGCGCGCCCAGTCGATGCGGCCCTGCCAGTGCGAAACGTCGATGCCCGCGAGCATGTCTCCGTCCGGCGCGGGCCCCGTGGACAGGTCCTGGCAGGCCGCGGCGGCCAGCAGGGCAACGGCGGCCGCCGCTCGTCCCCACACGCGGCCGATGATCTTCATCTTCATGTTCTGCATATACTTGGGATGGATCGGCATCCCAGGTACACGCGTCGGCGGGCGGAGATCCGGGCGGGGTAAGAACGGCGGGTGTCACGCGGGGAGACGCGGAGGGCGCGGACCGATTCTCCGCCCGGGTGATCTCCATCGATCGATGAAGCGGGGGATCAGCTCCCGGCGCGGCGGCGCTCGTACCAGGGCTTGAACCGCTCCACCAGGAAGTGCCGCCACACGCCGTTCACGGCCGCCGGCCAGCCGTCCTGGATCTCGCCGAACGCGCGCACCTTCACCGTCACGCGCGTGCTGTCGGCCACGGGTGTGAACTCGTACGTGTGCACCATCGTCAGCGCGTTGCCCCCCAGCCCAAGCGGCCCCTCGAAGCGCAGCGCCTTTCCGCGCTCGGCGTATGTCACCGTCGCGTGCCGGGCGCCGTTCCCTTCCGCATCGAAGATCTCGCAGAAGCACCCGCCTACGGTCGGTTCGATGTACAGCCGGACGGGGTTCTCGGCGTAGTGGTGATCCCACCATCCGGAAATGTCACCCGTGATGGCGTCGTATGCCTCGGCTGGCGTGCCCGGGACCGTGATGCCGTGCTCGATGGCGAAACCGCTGATCGCGAGCGTCTGCGGCTCCTGCGCGGCCGCGCCGACGGCGGAGCAGAGCAGGAGGGCGGCGAGCGGGAGGGCGAGCGGCAGGATGCGGCGGATGGTCATGGATGAGGGTGCGGATGCGGTGGATGATGGATGAAAACGGCGAGGCGGCCGCGCGCACAGGGATGCGGCGCGGCGGCCCGGGCGTCAAGGATTACGGGATGAGCATCATCGACGGAGGGCATCTGCCGGTCTCCGTCCTCCCTTCCGGGCGGCCGTCGCTCACGGTCCGCGGATGCGGGATACGATCAGCGGGCGGCGGTGCGGAGGGCGTCCATCAGCGCGTCGACGTCATCCGCCTCGTTGTAGACGTTGGGCGCCACGCGCACGGCATCCCCGCGAACGGAGACGGTGACCCGGCGCTCCCGCAGCAGCGTCTGCAGGCGAGCGGGATCCACCGACGCCGGCAGCCTCAGCCCGAACATGTGCCAGCCGCGCCACGCCTCGTGTTCCACCACGTAGCCCAGCGACTGCGCCTCGGCGACGGCGTCCGCCATCAGCCCGCGGCAGTACGCCTGGACGTGATCCGGGCCCCACGACTGGATCATCTCCAGCGCGGCGATCAGCATCTGCGTGAGGATGAACGCGCTGCGCTCGCCCATGTCGTAGCGCAGGGCGCCCGGCTGGTAGTCGTCCACGTACTCCACCAGCGCGGAAAAGTCCTCGCTTCCGCGCCGGCCCAGCCAGGTTTCCTCCAGCGGCCGCCCCTCGTCGAAGCGCGGGCCCAGCCACATCGAGGCAAGCGCGTACGGCCCCATCATGTGCTTGTAGCTGGCGACGACGAGCGCGTCCGGCTGGATGCGCTGCACGTCGAACGGCATGGCGCCCACGGACTGCGTGCCATCCACCACCAGCATCGCCCCCACCTCCTTCGCCCGCGCGCCGATGCGCTCCAGGTCGAAGCGCGTGCCGTCCGCCCAGTGCACGTTCCCCAGTGCCACGAGGGCCGTATCCGCATCGATTGCCTCCAGCAGCCGCGCGTTCCATCCCTCGCCGCGCGCGGGGCTGTCCTGCGGCGGCTGCACGGCGCGCATCTCCGCGCCGGAATCGGCGCACATCCGCCGCCACGGGTAGACGTTGCTGGGGAACTGCGCGTGCGCCGTGACGACGTTCTGCCCGGCGCGCAGGTCCAGGTTCTTCGCCACGGTCGCCATCCCGTAGGAGACGGACGGGATCATGGCCACACGTGACGCATCCGGAGCGTTGATGAGCCGCGCGAACAGGCCGCGCGCCGTGTGGCTGTCCGTGAAAAAGTCCTCGGGGCGGATCTGCGTGGGGTCGCGGCGGCGCACGATGGCCGCCATCGCCGCCTCTTCGACGGGCTTGGCGATGGGGCCCAGGTAGGCGGCGTTCAGGTAGTGCTCGCCCGCGGGGAGCGAGAAGAGGTGGCGCTTGCTGGCGGTCATGGGCGGCTCGGCGGATGGGTGGCGCAGGATACATCAGAGTAGCGCGCCACGCCGATGCTCGCGAGCCGTGCAGCCTGCGCCGCGTCCCGCGTGCTCCGATCAGGCGGGTCGTATGCGGGTCGCGAGACGCTTCCAGGGATGAGCGTCCGCCCGGAGTCGATTTGATTTCCCTGTGGCTCAGGCGTGCGCGGCCGCCAGACGCACGGCGACTGCGACGGCTCCCACTGCGAGCACGGCCAGCGCCGCGAACCGGGGCGACAACCCGCCGTAGCGCGCGCCCACCTGCACGCCGAAGAGCACCGCCATCACGGGCAGGCTGTGCGTGAACGCCACGCAGACGGCCATCAGCGCCCAGCAGGTCCCCGCGCAGGCGATGCCGGAGGTCACCCCGTAGCGGGCGCAGTCCGCGTGCGCCCGCCACCCGGCCCGTGCGAGCGGCACCGTCCGGTCGCACCGGCGGGCGTGCCGCTGCCGCGCGGGTGCCACCTCCCACAGTGCCGCCACCGCCACGGCGCCCACCGCCGCCGCGGTCCATCCCGCGAGCGAGGCCGTAAACGTCCACGCCGCGGTGATCGCGAGCATGACCAGCATCCACACGGCTAGGTAGCCGGCCAGGAAGCACGCCATCGCCCCGTAGCGACGCGAGGTGGATCGTGCCACGTGGCGGATGCTGGGGACGGCGAGGGGCAGCATCATCGCGACGATCATGGCGAGGGTCGCGAGCGCATCCCCCCCGCGTACCGGCGCGTGCCCGTGATGGCCCGCGTGCGGCTGCGGGGGGACGGCCATCAGCACCCACGCGGCTGCGGCGGCGGGCACCACCCACCACGCGGGGTGCCGCCGCATGGAGCCGCGCACCGTCCCGAGCGCGCCGGTTGCGGAAACCGGCTGCGTGCCTGCTGTTGCCTGGATCACGGGTTCGCTCCGTTGGATGGACTTTCCGAGAGGGTTCTCAGACCGCATCCCACCCATAGAGGGACAATGCCGAGCCGATTTCCGCATCCCTCGCCGCCGATGCAAGCCGGTCGGTGATCCGGGTGAATCGCGATGTAGCCGTTCCCCCACCATGCTGTTTCTCACCGCTGGCGTCTCCGTAGCGCACCGATCCGCCCTCCTGAAGATCAACCACTTCTGGCATTGCAAGGATATGACATCCGACATGCTGCAGGTCATTGCGCGGGATATTCCACGGCTGACGCATTCGTATCGCTTCCGTTCAGCCACGTGCGTGCGTGAAAAATCCTGATATGATCGAGCAAGTTGACGCGGAGCACGCAGGTCGTTACCGTTGGCGGATTGTACTCGCAGGCCGTTTTCTCCTCCGTAATCGTCCGCGCAAAACCCAGCCGCACGAGGGCAGGATGCACATGCGCGCATGGTGGGACTTGTGCGGATCCGTTTTCACTCTTACATTGGACTGAGTCCAAAATGCTGCCCAGGGGAAAGCAGGTGCAGGGACCGCGCTTCGACCTCGAGCAGTTCCAGGCCGAGCTGCAGTCCGACAACTTCCACGTGTACCGAACGCGGGCGCTGGACCCGATCCGCGCCGTGCTCCGGTGCGGCGCGCGGCAGGCCCGGGGGTTCGCCCGGCAGGCCGTGCTGTCGCTGCAGCCGGAAGACTACGCGTACACGCTGGCGATGCCCAATGGACAGGTGCAGGACGTCTACGGGGCGCTCATCAAGGCCGACGGGTGGTACCTCAAGATCGAGATCCACATGGACGACGGGCAGCCGGGGATCGTCTCCTGCCACCCGGCCGAATACGACATCATCACCATCCGCGGCACGGTGCCGCGGTCAACCGGGAGGGAGTGATGCCCAACGAAGTCGTGCGTACGGCGCGGGCCTGCGGAAGCTGCGGCGAGGGCATGCTGCGCCCCACCCGCGTGGCGGGGACGGCACTGGAGCATCGCGACGATCCGGCGGTGCGCATCCGCAGCGAGCTGGTGCTGCCCGTGTGCGACGCGTGCGGCGACATGGCGCTCGATGCCATCCAGTCGGCCGCGCTGGACGAGGCGCTGGAGGAGGCGTACCGCCGCAAGCGCCTGCGCCAGCAGCGCGCGCTGATCGACGACCTGCGGCGCCGCGGCATCTCCCAGCAGCAGATCGAGCGGTTCGCGGACCTGTCGCCGGGGTACGTTTCCAAGCTGCGCAAGGACAAGCTGGCGTCCGGCAGCACGTTCCGGCTGCTGTACCTGCTCCACGAGTTTCCCCGTGAGGCAGTGGAGGCCGTCAGCCGCCTGGACCCCCGGCTGGGGGAGATGCGGACCCGGATCGAGGCGACGGCGAACTGATACAGGCCGTACGAAGCTTCAACCTTTGCGAAGAACCCGGCGACAGTCATGTCGCCGGGTTTTTTCTATCCTGCATGACCGCGACTATTCCGACGCTGGCGCGTCCAGAACGCTCTCATTTGGACAGGTGTGGACCAATTTGCATCAGGTGCCATCAAGCAAGTTGACGCCGCAGACGAGAGTCGCTACCGTTTGGCTCCGGTTGGTTTGGGCCGCGATCACTCCCGAAAAAACGGAGCACTCCATTGCTCGCACGAGTCCTGTCCGGCGCCGTGCTCGGCATCGATGCGTACCTCGTCACGGTCGAGGCCGACGTGGCCAGCGGCCTCCCCGCCTTTACGACCGTGGGTCTGCCCCAGGGCGCGGTGAAGGAAGGCCGGGAGCGCGTGATCGCCGGTGTGCAGAACAGCGCCTATCTCGTTCCTCCCAAGCGAATTACGATCAACCTGGCACCTGCGGATATAGCGAAGAGCGGCAGCGGCTTCGACCTGCCCATCGCCATGGGCATCCTCGCCGGCACGGGGCAGATGCGTGCCATCCAGCGCCTGGAGCGCTACCTCCTGATCGGCGAATTGGCCCTGGACGGCGCCCTGCGCCCGGTCCGCGGCGCGCTCCCCATCACCATCGCGGCAAAGGCGGCCGGACTCGCGGGGATCGTGCTGCCGGAGGAGAACGTGGCCGAGGCGGCGGTAGTGGACGGGCTGGAGGTGCGGGGCGCCCGGACGCTCAAGGAGGTGATCGGATTCCTGGAGGAGTCGGCGGAGCTGCCCGTGGCCGCCCTTGACCGCGAGGCGCTGTTCCGCACGGCGTCGGCGTACGAGGCGGACTTCGCGGACGTGAAGGGGCAGGAGCACGTGAAGCGCGCCCTGGAGGTCGCCGCGGCGGGCGCGCACAACATCCTGATGGTGGGCCCGCCCGGCTCGGGCAAGACGATGCTGGCGCAGCGGATTCCGGGCATCCTGCCGCCGCTGACCTTCGACGAGGCGCTGGAGACGACCAAGATCCACTCCGTCGCGGGGCTGATCGGGGGTGGGAAGTCGCTCATCGTCGGCCGGCCGTTCCGGAACCCGCACACGACCATCTCCGACGCGGGGCTCATCGGCGGCGGCTCCAATCCCCGGCCAGGCGAGGTGTCGCTGGCGCACAACGGCGTGCTGTTCCTGGACGAGCTGGCGGAGTTCCGGCGCAACGTGCTGGAAGTCATGCGCCAACCGCTTGAGGATGCGAGAGTCACTTTGAGCCGCGCCGCCATCTCGCTCACCTATCCGTCGCGCTTCATGCTCGTCGCGGCGATGAATCCCTGCCCGTGCGGATTCCACGGCGACGGCCAGCGCCGGTGCACCTGCGGCCCCCTCGCCGTGCAGAAGTACCTGGGCCGCGTCTCGGGCCCGCTGCTGGACCGCATCGACCTGCACGTGGAGGTGCCGGGCGTCCGCTACCGCGACCTTACGGACACGCGTGCCGGGGAGCCGTCGGAGCGCATCCGCGAGCGGGTGACCCGTGCGCGCGAGCTGCAGCGGGCGCGCTTCGCGGGGCGCCCGGACATCCACGCGAACGCGCACATGGTGACGCGCGACATGCGCCTGTTCTGCCACATCGGCGAGGGGAGCGATGCGCTGCTGCGCACGGCCATCTCGCGCCTGGGACTGTCCGCGCGTGCCTACCACCGCGTGCTCAAGATCGCGCGCACCATCGCGGACCTGGACGGCGGGTCCGACATCACCACGGCGCACGTGGGCGAGGCCATCCAGTACCGGTCGCTGGACCGCGCCGCGCCCCACGCGCCCGCCACGGCGGCATGACCAGGCAGAAACGAGGAGCCCCGCCATCCACGAGGACTGGCGGGGCTCCTTACCTCGACGACACCGGCCGCAGCCCGCAGGCTTTGCGCGACCAGCACCGCAACCGAGGAATTACGCCGGGAATATGGTCAAATCCACACTGCCATGGAAGCGGGTGAATGGATGACGAGGAGAAAAGAACCCCATGTCACGATCATCGCCGGACCCAACGGGGTAGGAAAGAGCACCGTTGCTCCACGATTGATGGCGGAGTTCGGCACGACGAGGTTCCTCAACGCGGACGTCATCGCGAAGGGGCTACGTCCTGCCGATCCGGCCAGCGCGGCCGTTGCGGCGGGGCGGATCATGCATCGGCAGCTGAACGATGCACGTGAACGACGCGAGAGCTTCGCGCTGGAAACGACGCTCTCCGGGCTGTCACTGAGGAACTCGATCAGCCGGCTGCAGGAGACTGGGTACTTCGTCCGGCTCGCGTTCCTGTGGGTACCCAGCCCGGAGATCAACGTGGCGCGCGTAGGGATCCGGGTGCGTTACGGTGGACACTTCGTACCGGATGAGGACGTGAGGCGCCGGTTTGGCCGCGCGATCTACAACTTCGAGCGTGTGTATCGCCGAATCGTACCGATGTGGCGCGTCTATGATGCACGTCTTCCTTCTGCTACGGGAGACCTGCCGTTGATCGCAATCGGCGCTGGAGATATCGTGCAGGAGATCTACGACGTGATTGCCTGGCGAAGGCTGCAGGCCCAGGCTGCGGGGTTCCTACCCGGAGGACACGATGACGGCTGAAGAAACGCAGGTGCCAGGAGCCGACGACGGCGCGAGGATGGATCGAGCCGTCCGCGACGGGTTTGCCGATGCGATCCGGCTGCATCGTAAGGCCAATCTCCCAATGGCAATTTGGGAGAACGAGCAGGTGCGGCTGGTCTCGCCTTTCGACATCCCGCTCCCTGGCGAGGAGCCGGGGGACGTACCGAAGCGTCACGTCCCAGGCGCGGACTGAAACCCAAAGCAGTCGTGCCGGTGGTGGCCCGCCCGCCTTCGTCTGCTGGACCCGCACGGGCGTCAACCCTCGTCTGACGGCGGGCGGTGGATCGTCTCGAGCGCCGCACGCGTCGCGGCGGGGAGCGGGGTGGGGGTGCGGGCATCGCGATCCACGTACACGTGCACGAAGTGGCCTTCGGCGGCGGCGGTGTCGTCGCCATGCCGAAAGATGCCGAGCTCGTAGCGGACGCTGCTGGTGCCCAGGTGCGCCACGCGGATGCCGACCTCCACCGTGTCCGGGAACGCCAGCGGGCGGTGGTAGCGGCATCCGGTCTCCACCACCAGCCCGATCACGGGGCTGGCGTCGATGCGCAGCACACCGCGGTCGATGAGAAAGCGGTTGACGGCCGTGTCGAAGAACGAGTAGTAGACCACGTTGTTCACGTGGCCGTACACGTCGTTGTCCATCCAGCGCGTGGGCAGCGCCAGGAAGTGCGTGAACTCCCCGCGCGCGGCGGGCGGGCGGCGGCTCACGCGGGCCCCGCGCCGGGCACCACGACGGCGCGGCCCACGATCCGGCCCTGGCGCATCTCCTCCAGGATGTGCGGCACGGCGTCCATGGGATGGCAGGCTACCGGGAGCGGGCGCACGCCGTGCTCCCGAACCAGCGCCAGCAGCGCGCGAAGCTCTTCCAGGCTCCCCGTGTACGAGCCACGGATGGTGGCGTTGCGCAGGGGAAAGAAGTGCGTGGGCACCATCATCTCCCCGCCGAACAGGCCCACGATGATCAAGGTGCCGTTCTTGGCCAGCAGGGCCTGCCCCATGGACGCCGTCTGCGTGGAGCCGACGAAGTCGATCACCGCCGCCACGCCGCGCCCGTCCGTCCGCGCCATCAGCTCCTCCCGCACGTCCGTCCGCGAGCCGTCCAGCACGGCAAAGTCCCCGAACTCGCGCGCGGCGTCCAGCTTGCGCGGGTCCAGGTCCACGAAGGCGACGCGCGCATCCGTCATCAGCCGGACGATCTGCGCGGCCATCAGGCCCACGCCGCCCGCACCGATCATCACCAGGTCCTCGTCGGCGTCCAGCGGCAGCGCCTTGCGGAGCGCGCTGTAGGCCGTGAGCCCCGCGCAGGCGTAGGAAGCCGCCTCTTCCGGGCGCAGCGTCCCCACGTCCACCAGGTAGCGCGCGTCGGGAACGAGCACGTGGTCCGCGTAGCCGCCGTTCGCCATGAAGCCCAGGGAGCGCATGGCGGCGCAGCTGTTGGAGCGGTCCGCGCGGCAGTGCCGGCAGGTGCCGCACCCGATCCACGGATACACCAGCCGCACGTCGCCCGGGGCCACGTCCGCTGCGTCCGGTCCGGCTGCCACCACGCGGCCCACGATCTCGTGCCCCATGGTGATGGGCAGGCGCACGCCGCGGTCCTTGACGTAGCTGCGCGTGGCGCCGTGGCCGTAGTGGCCCTCCCACAGGTGCAGGTCGGAGTGGCAGACGCCCGTCGCCAGCGTTGCCAGCAGCACTTCCGCGCCCCGCGGCTCGGGCGTGACCCCCTCGCGCCACTCCAGCGGCGCCCCGAACTCCACCAGCTGCAAGCTTCTCATCCAGCGCTCCGGCTGTCGATTTGTGCGAGCCTCTACTGCGATCTCACGCGGAGACGCGGAGCGCGCGGACGGAGAAAAGAAGAAAAGGCAATCTCATACCGAATCGCACGGTTGATTGTGCATGCGGAGTATTACTGCTGTCTCACACAGGGGGAAAGAGGTCACGGAGAACAAGAAGACTGGATCTGTTCCCCGTGATCCTCTTTCCCCCTGTGTGAGAACTTCTTTGAAGCATGAATGCACCGTCAATCAGAGAATCTGGTATCACACGGAGGGAACAGAGGACGGCGGATCAGTTCCCTGTTCCCTCCGTGTGCGCCCAATCTGTTGCCGTTTCGCCGTTCTCCGCGTGAGACCATCCACTCGATACGCGGTCAAGGCTGTGGCGGGCCTGCATCACACGAACGCGCTGTGGCCGGTGATGGCGCGGCCGACGATGAGCGTGTTCATCTCGTTCGTGCCCTCGTACGAGTAGATGGCCTCGGCGTCGGCGAACAGGCGGGCGGCGCCGTGCTCCAGCAGGATGCCGTTGCCGCCCATCAGGTCGCGGGCGAGCGCGACGGTCTCGCGGCACTTCGCGGCGCAGAACTGTTTGGCGAGCGCGGAGTGCTCGTCGCGCTGGGTGCCATCCTCCTGCATCCGCGTGACCCGCAGGGCGATCCCCAGCATGGCGGTGATGTTGCCCAGCATCACCACGAGCTTTTGCTGGATGAGCTGGAACGCGGCGATGGGCCGGCCGAACTGCTCGCGCTCCCGGGCGTAGCGCAGCGCGTGCTCGTACGCGCCCATCGCGCACCCCACGGCCTGCCACGCCACGCCCGCGCGCCCCACGCGGAGGATGCGCGCCACGTCCTTGAACGTGTTCGCGCCCGGCAGCCGGTCGCCTTCCGGCACGCGGCAGCCGGTGAGGGTGATGAGCCCGCTCTGCACGGTGCGCTGGGCGATCTTGCCCGTGATCTTTTCCACGCCGTAGCCGGGGTTCTCCGTGCGGACGAGAAAGCCGTGCACGGCGCCGGGCTCCTGGCCGCGGGCCCAGATCACCACGACGTCGGCGAAGGTGGCGTTGCCGATCCACTTCTTCTGCCCGTCCAGCACCCAGCCGCCGCCGTCGCGGCGGCAGCGCATCGTCAGGCCGCCGGAGGTGCCGGAGCCCACCTCCGGCTCCGTGAGCCCGAACGCGCCCACCTTCTCCCACCGGCGCAGGGCGGGGAGCCACTCCGCCTTTTGCGCCTCCGATCCCGCCAGGGCGATGGAGCCCATGCACAGCCCCGCGTGCACGCCGAAGAAGCTGGCGGAGCCGGGATCCACCCGTGCCATCTCCATGCTGATGACGGCGCGCGCCACCGCCGGCGGGCCGGGCTCGTCGTGGTACCAGCGGTCCAGCAGGTCCATCCCCCGGAACGCGTCGCGCAGGGCGTGGGGGAACTCCTCCGCCTGCCAGCACGCGTTCACAACCGGCGCAACGACCTCCTCCATCACCCGGCGCACGGCCAGCCGCGTCTGCGCCTCCTCCTCCGTGAGGGTGCTGAACCAGCCGTAGAAGTCGGGGTCGATGGGGGGCGGTGGGCGATGGTCGGGGGGACTGGCCACGGCGGTCTCCAGGATGCGAGAGGATTCCGTCAGGCGCCGTATGCAGCTATCGTGTGCAGGTGCCGAACGGTGTTCGGTGCAAACAGTAGAGGACGGCGGTGCGGCGCGCAACCCTGGGCGTCCGGCCGTTGACAACCCCGCGAACTGTCGGGCAGATTGGAGATGAGCGAGGCTCATTTTCCGGCGTTCCCCATCCGCCCCGTGTCGATGCAGCAACCCTGGACGGACACCGGCCTGCGCGCCGCCACCCTGGACACCACGCGGACCCTGCTGGTGCGCGACGGCTACGAGAACCTGTCCATGCGCAAGATCGCGCGGCAGGTGGGGTGCAGCGTGAGCAGCATCTACGAGCACTTCGCGGGCAAGGACCAGCTCGTGCACGCGCTCATCGACGAGGGGTTCCAGCGCTGGTACGACGAGGTGGTGGAGGCGTCGCAGGCGCCGGGCACGCCCCTGCAGCGGCTGGAGCTGCACTGCAGGCGCTACGTGGAGTTCGGGCTGCGCAGCCCGGAGTACTACGAGATCATGTACATGCACCACCCGCGGTTCACGGACCGCTTTCCCCGCGAGCTGTTCCGCCGGGCCACGCGGTCCATGGACGTGCTGTCGAATCTGGTGCACGAGGCGGCGCCCGGCGTGTTCCCCACCGCGGCGGAGGCGCGCATCCACGCGCACGTGGTGTGGGCCATCCTGCACGGCGTCGTATCCACCATCATCGCCACGCGCCTGGACACCCGGGTCGACCAGTCCGCGTACGTGGATTCGTCCATCCAGTTCGCGGTGGATTCCATCCGCCGCATGGAGCCCGCTGCGGTGTGAGGCGCCGGCTGCCGGGGAGGGCTGGCATCCGCCGCGCGTTTCACGCAGAGGACGCGGAGACGAACCGATGAGGACGCAGAGGACTGGATTCAGTTCTCTGCGTCCTCGTCGTTTTAGCCCTGCGCCCTCTGCGTGAAATCGCCATGGTCCTCCACACGCGGCGATGACTGCGCGGCGGTGTACCATCCCGCGAATGTCCGACCCCCATCTCCCCCGTTCGGGCGATACCGCGCACGGGCACGAGGCGGCATCGTTCATCCAGCAAGCGAAGGGGTGGACGGACATCGCACGAGGAGACGACATGAGCGAGGCATTGCAGGCGCTCTCGGACGGGCTGGCGGACGCGGTGGAGCGCGTGGGGCGGTCGGTGGCGGCGGTGCACGGGCGGCGGCGCATCCCGGCCAGCGGCATCGTGTGGCGCCCCGGCGTGATCGTGATGGCGCACCACACGCTGGAGCGCGACGAGGACCTGAGCGTTACGCTGGACGACGGCGCCACCGTCCCCGCCACGCTGGCCGGGCGCGACCCGGGGACGGACATCGCCGTGCTGCGCTTCGAGGGCGACGCGCCCGCGGCGGAGCAGGCGGACGCCGCGAAGCTGCGCGTGGGAAGCCTGGTGCTGGCGGTAGGCCGGCCGGGGCGGTCGGTGGCGGCCAGCCTGGGCGCCATCAGCCGGGTGGGCGGCGAGTGGCGCACGCGCGGCGGCGGGCGCATCGACCGGCTGGTGCGGTTGGACATGGTCATCCACGACGGGTTCAGCGGGGGCGCGCTCACCGGCGTGGACGGGCGGGTGCTGGGGATGAACACGTCGCGCATCGGCCGCGGCGCGCCCATCACCCTTCCCGCCTCCACCGTGGAGCGGGTGGCGGACCAGCTGCTGGAACGCGGATACGTGCCGCGCCGCTACCTGGGGCTGGGCGGGCAGCCCGTCCGCATCCCCCACGCGACGGGCGGGGCGAACGGGGCGGGGGAGACGGGGGTGATGGTGATCAGCGTGGCCCCCGGCGGCCCGGCGGAGCAGGCGGGGATCCTCCTGGGTGACGTGGTGCTCGCGTTCGGCGGGGTGCCCGTGGGCGACCCCGGCGAGGTGATGGCGGCGCTGATGGCGCAGAACCCGGGGGACGTGGTGCCCGTGCGGCTGCTGCGCGCGGGGTCGGTGGTGGAGGCGGCCATCACGGTCGGCGAGTACCCGCAGCACCGGGAGGGATGATGACCGGGAATGACGATGTCGCGGGGCACGGGCTGGACGAAGCGATGGCGATGGTGGCGGATTCGGTGCGCCGCTCGGTGGTGCGCATCCGCCCGCGGGGACGGGACGGCGGCGGCGCGGGGGTGATCTGGCGCCCGGACGGGTTGATCGTGACGAACGCGCACGTGGCGCGCGGCGGAAACCTGGACGTGGAGCTGGCGGATGGCCGCGTGCTGGCGGGGACGGTGGCGGACCGCGATCCCGCGCGCGACCTGGCCGCCGTCCGCATCGATGCCGGCGACCTGCCGGCGGCGGACGTGGCGCACGCGGCCGGCCTGCGCGCGGGCGACCTGGTGATCGCGCTGGGGCATCCGCACGGCTGGGTGGGCGCGCTGTCCGTGGGCGTGGTGCACTCGGTGGAGCGGGCGCGGCCGGACGCGGCGCCGCACGCCATCCGCGCGGCCCTGCGGCTGGCGCCCGGCAACTCCGGCGGGCCGCTGGCGGATGCGCGGGGCCGCGTGGTGGGCATCAACACGCTCGTGGCACGTGGGCTGGGCGTGGCCATCCCCACGGAGTCGGTGGAGCGCTTCCTGGGGACGGGCGGGCGCAGGCAGTCGCTGGGTGCGCGCGTGCGGCCCGTGCGGCTGCTGACCGTCCGCGCGGAGGGCGCGGAGCTCCCCGGCTGGCTGGTGCTGGAGGTCGTGGGCGGCGGCCTGGCGCAGGCGGCTGGCCTCCTCGCGGGCGACGTGCTGACGGCGCTGGAGGGCCGGCCCGTGCGTTCTCCGGAGGAGATTGCGGCCACGCTGGACGAGGCCGGCGCGGGCGCGCGGGTGCGGCTGGATCTGGTGCGGGGCGGCCGGTTGACCCGCGTGGACCTGCGGGTGCCGGGGATGGCGGAGGCGGCGTGATCCGTGTGCTCGTGGCGGCGGCGTCGCCGGTAGTGCGGGCGGGGCTGGAGGCGGTGATCGCCGGCGCGGGCGGCTACGAGCTCGCCCGCGCCGGCGGCGTGCATCCCCGCGAGCTGGCGGATGCCGCCGCGGAGTCCGAGGCGGACGTGGTGGTGGTGGAGCTGGGCCCCGGCGACGAGTTCCCCCTGCCGCTGGCCGGCGAGGACGACGTGGCCCTGCGCGCGCCGGCCGTGGTGCTGCTGGCGGAGCGGCCGGTCGCGGGGTGGGTGGCGGAGGTGCTCCGTGCGGGCGCGCTGGCCGTGCTCCCCCGCGACGCGCTGCCGGAGGAGATCACGGCCGCGGTGGAGGGGGCCGCCGCCGGCCTCGTCGTTCTCCCCGCGGCACTGGCCGTGGAACTGGCTGCGCGCTCCGCGGAAGACGCCGTCCCCGAGCCGCGCCTTTCCGTGGCGGATCCCGGCCTGACGCCGCGCGAGCGCGAGGTGCTGGAGCTGCTGGCGCGGGGGATGGGGAACAAGGGTGTGGCGCGCGTGCTCGGCATCTCCGAGCACACGGTAAAGGCGCACGTCGGCGCCGTCTTCGAGAAGCTGGGCGCCTCCACCCGCGCCGAGGCCGTGGCGATCGGCGTGCGGTCGGGGCTGCTGCTGCTGTGAGGAGTCGCAGACGGTGAGGAGCCCCGGACGGAGCGGCTGAAGCCGCCGCAACGACTGCGGAAAGCCCCACAAACTGCGTGGGGCTTCAACTGCTTTGGGCGCGGGCAGGCAGCCAGCGAGAATGCCGAGCGCGCCTGAGCGGCTAAAGCCGCCGCTGGAAAAGCGGGAAGCCCTGTCTCGGCTCGCTGCGCTCACCGAACAGGGCTTCAACTGCTCACGACAACAGCTCGCCTCGCGAGCCGAGTGCCTGGTCGGGCCTCTCGTCGAGTCCCGCCGGGACAGGAGGAAGGCGGCAGTCCGCGCAGGCGGACTTCGTGTCGTTGTTGCGGCGAATTCATTCGCTCGGCTTGATCTCCGCCGCGCTCCCTTCATCCACCCAAACACCTCCCTTGACATCCGTTGCTACTCGCAACTATACTCGGACCCGATCGTTGCAAGTGACAATCGAACGGCGGGATTGAAGGCAGATGGCAACGCAGACGCTGGCACGCACGCGCGCACCGCTCCCCATCGTGGGGCAGGACGCGGCGCTGGAGGAGGACACCGTCGGGCTGCACCGCGCGCTCACGGAGCTGGTGCGCGTCTACCAGTTCCGCGACCGGGACCGCATCTGCTGCTACGACATCTCGGTGACGCAGTGCTACGCGCTCGAAGCCGTGGTGCAGGAGCAGCCGCTCACGCTCAACGGCCTCGCCGCGCGGCTGTACCTGGACAAGAGCACGGCCAGCCGCGTGGTGGATGCGCTGGAGAAGAAGGGCTACGTGGAGCGCCAGGCCAGCCCGGAGGACCGCCGCGCGCTGCACCTCGTCGCCACGGACGCGGGCGCCGACCTGTACGCGCGCATCGACGCGGACATCCTGGCGGGCGAGCGTGCGCTGCTGGCGGAGTTCCCCAGCGAGGTGCGGCAGTCCATGACGAAGCTGATCGGCCAGCTCGCGCGCGCCGCCGCGGCCCGCGTGGACAGCTCCGGCGGCACCTGCTGCACGATCCCGGGATGATGCGATAGCGCCGATGCTGCTGATGTGGGTGAGAGGTTCGGCGGATGGCAGGGAAGGGGATGGAGCGGGGAAAGCCCTCGAGCGAGGGCTTGCTTTTTGGATTGACGGTTGCAGGTGACAACCAACTTTGAACGGGAGGATGCAATGAGGGGGATCGAGGAAGGACAGGACGCGCTGCCGGTGGCGGTGATCGGGGCGGGGCCCATCGGGCTGGTGGCGGCGGCGCAGCTGGTGTCGCGCGGCGTGCGGCCGGTGGTGCTGGAGGCGGGGGATGCGATCGGCGACAGCATCCGCCGCTGGGCGCACGTGCGGCTGTTCTCGCCCTGGAAGTACCTCACGGAGCCGGTTTGCCAGGGGATGCTGGAATCCACCGGCTGGACGCTCCCCGATCCGGACGGCCTCCCCACCGGCGGCGAACTGGTCGCCGGGCTGCTTGAGCCGCTGGCCGCCCTGCCGCAGATCGCGCCGCACATCCGCCTGGGCCACCGCGTGGTCTCTGTCACGCGCAGCGGGTTCGACAAGACGAAGACGGCGGGGCGCGACGAGGCGCCGTTCGAGCTGGTGATCCAGCGTGCGGACGGAACGCGCGAGCGGCTGCTGGCGCGGGCCGTGATCGATGCGTCGGGGACGTACACCACGCCCAATCCCATCGGCGCGGGCGGGGTGGCGGCGGACGGCGAGGCGGATGCGGCGGACCGCATCCACTACGGCATCCCCGACGTGCTGGGCCGCGACCGCGCGCGCTACGCCGGCCGCCGCACGCTCGTGGTGGGGAGCGGGCACTCGGCGTTCAACGCGCTGCTGGAGCTGGCCGCGCTCGCCCAGGACGCGCCGGGGACGGAGATCGTGTGGGCCGTGCGCCGGCGCGACCCGGGCCTGATGTTCGGCGGGGGCGAGCGGGATGCGCTGCCGGCGCGCGGCAGCCTGGGCGCGCGGATGCGGGGGCTGGTGGACGGCGGCGCCGTGCGGCTGGTGACGGGCTTCCGCGTGGAGCGGCTGGCCCGGACGGAACGCGGCATCCTCGCGGAGAGCGCCGACGGCGCCATCGGCCCCGTGGACGAGCTCGTCGTGGCGACGGGGTTCCGGCCGGACCTCCACATGCTGCGCGAGGTGCGGCTGGAGGTGGATTCGGCGCTGGAAAGCCCCGTGCGCCTGGCGCCCCTCATCGACCCCGACGTGCACAGCTGCGGAACGGTGTATCCGCATGGCTTTGAGGAGCTTGCCCATCCCGAGAAGGACTTCTGGATGGCGGGGATGAAGAGCTACGGACGCGCGCCCACCTTTCTGATGCTCACGGGCTACGAGCAGGTGCGCTCCATCGCCGCCGCGCTGGCGGGCGACCTGGAGGCGGCACGCGCGGTCGAGCTCGTGCTGCCGGAAACGGGCGTGTGCTCCACGGATCTCGGCGGCTCCGCGTGCTGCTCCACGCCGGAGGATGCGTCCGCGCCGGTGCCCATCGGCGGGTCGTGCGGCATCGGCAGCGCCTGCGCCTCGCCGAAAGCGCTGCCGATCCTGGCCGGTGTGGCCGCATCCAACGGCGGCGGCTGCTGCTGATGCCGGTCGCCGCCGCGGACGCCTCCGCATCCGCCGCACCGGCATCTGCCGAATCGACCGTGATTTCGGGGAGATGGTTCTACGGGTGGACACTCGTGGTGGCGTTGGGGGTGACGGAGACGGTGTCGTACGGCATCCTGCAGTACGCGTTTCCCGTCTTCATCGCCCCCATGGGCGCGGAACTCGGATGGTCCATGGCGGCCGTCACGGGCGCGCTCTCGCTCGCGACGCTCGTCTCCGCCGCGGCCGCGGTGCCGGCGGGGCGCTGGGTGGATCGCCACGGCCCGCGCGGGCTGATGACCGCCGGCTCCATCCTGGCCGCGCTGCTGTTGCTCGCCTGGTCGCGGGTGCGGACCCTCGAGGGATTCTACCTGCTGTCCGCGGGACTGGGACTGGCGATGGCGGCCGTGCTGTACGAGCCCGCGTTCGCCGTGGTGGCCAGCTGGTTTCACCGGCTGCGGGGCCGAGCCCTCACCGTGCTGACGTTCATCGCCGGGTTCGCCAGCGTGATCTTTGTGCCGCTGGCGACGGGGCTGGTGGATGCGCACGGGTGGCGTCAGGCGCTCGTCTGGCTGGCCGCCATCCTGGCCGTGACGACCATCCCGCCGCACGCGCTGCTCCTGCGCCGCCGGCCGGAGGACCTGGGCCTGCACCCGGACGGCGCCCCGTCGGCCTCTTTTGATTCGCTCGACGGCGCGGGCGAGCCCTCCGTCTCCGCGCGGGCAGCCGTGCGCACCCGGTCGTTTGCGTGGCTGGCGGCGGCATTCTCGCTCTCCGCGCTGGCGGGGACGGCGGTCGCGGTGCACCTGATCCCGCTGCTGCTGGAACGTGGCCACACGCCGGCGTTCGCGGGCGCGGTGCTGGGGATGGTGGGGCTGATGGCGCTCCCCGGCCGCCTCGTCTTTACGCCGCTGGGCGGGCGCTGGCCCCGCGCGGCCGTGACCGCGGCGATCTTTGCGCTGCAGGGGCTGGGGATCGCCGCGCTGATGCTCGGCGAGGGGACGGCGGGGGTGTGGGCGTTCGTCGTGCTGTTCGGCGCGGGGTTCGGGGCCATTACGCCGGCGCGGGCGGCGCTCGTGGCGGAGCTGTACGGCCGCGCGAGCTTCGGCGCGGTGAACGGCACCCTGGCCCTGCTGCTGGCCCTGGCCCGCGCCGCCGCGCCCATCGGCGCCAGCCTGCTGTACCTGGCGGGCGGCGGCTATCCGCTCGTGCTGGCCGTGCTCGCCGCGCTATCCTTCGCATCCGCCGCGGCCGTGCTGGGCAGCGGCCGCCCTCATCCGCATCCCATCGCATCCACCGCATGACATCCGCCGTCACTATCCGCCCCGCCACCCCGGCCGACGCGGACGCCATCGCATCCATCTACAACGAAGGAATCCGCGGCCGCGGCGCCACCTTCGAGACGCGCGGACGCACCGCCGCCGACATCGCCGGCTGGTTCGGCGACCCGCGGCATCCCGTGCTCGTGGCAAGGGACGGCGGCGCGACGGTGGGATGGGTCGCGGCATCCACCTACCGCCCGCGCGACGCCTACGCCGGGATCGCGGAGTTCTCCGTCTACGTGGCCTCCGCCGCGCGCGGCCGGGGCGTGGGCGACGCGCTGATGGCGGCGTTCCTCCCCGCGTGCGAGGGGGCGGGCGTGTGGAAGGTGCTGTCGCGCATCTTCCCGGAGAACACGGCGTCGCTGGGCCTCTGCGCGCGCCACGGCTTCCGGCAAGTGGGCACCTATCGGCGCCACGGAAAGCTGGACGGCGTGTGGCGCGACGTGGTCATCGTGGAGCGCCTGCTCGGCGAGGCGCTGCGGGGCTGATCGCCGGTCCCGCGACGATGGGAATCTATCCCGAACGAGGAACCGTATCGTGGAACCTGGATTGGATCGATGGCGCCCGGCCCGACGATTCCGCGACGGGAAAGCGGGATGCGCCAGGTCGCATCACCTTTAATCGCAACGTGTGACGCATCTTCCCGACGCCGGCGGGGATGGCGGCAGGCGCGCACCGGCCCGCAAATTGAGGATAGCGAACGCAGGCGGCTGCGTGAGCCGCACTGTTCCGTACCTGCTCCGTACGTGGTGGTGAGCGAGAATTCCCGACTGACCCGCATATTCCGGCGCCTGCTGGGACAGCGCCGCACGTTGCTGGACCCCGAGCGCCCGCCCGGCCGCCGCGCCGCGGACTTTGAGCCGCTCAGCGGCTGGCGTCCGGCGCTGCTGATCGCGCTTTGCATCGCGGTCCTGGACTGGATCGTGAAGATCGCGATCAACTCGTCCATGCAGATCGGCGACTTCAACGAGGTGATCAGCGGCCGCGTGGCGCTGTGGCACGTGCGCAACCCGGCCATGATCCTGGGGCTGTGGGCGAACTTTCCCATCGAGTACCGCAAGCTGCTGGCGATCGTGGCGGCCGTGCTCGGCGCGCTGGTGCTGCTGCAGATCGTGGGACGCGCGCACCGGCTGCCGCCCAACCAGCGGCGCTGGGCGTGGATCTTCGTGGGGCTGGTGACGGGCGGCATGCTGGGCAACCTGGGCGAGCGGGCGATCCACTGGGGCGTGACGGACTACCTGTCGTTCCGGTACGGCGCGTACTGGCTGCCGCCGGGCAACGTGGCGGACATCGCGCTGTTCCTCTCGGTGCCGCTTGCGCTGCCGGTGATCTTCTTCGAGCTGCGTGGCCGCGCCCGGCGCGGGCACGGCCGCGGCCCCGCGCGCCCCATCCATCCCCCGCGATCGTCCGGGCCGCAGACGGCGTAGAAGGGCCGCCCGGGGGCCCGCCCCCGGCCTCGCCAAGGCTCGTCCACCCCCTCCCGCAAACTGCGCGGGAGGGGGTGTATACGTCTACGGGGTGTGTGCCGGGATGGCTGAGGCTGCGTGGGGGAGGGAGGCGGAAACGGATAACTGCCGTC
This sequence comes from Longimicrobium sp., assembly GCA_035638875.1. Classification (GTDB taxonomy): domain Bacteria; phylum Gemmatimonadota; class Gemmatimonadetes; order Longimicrobiales; family Longimicrobiaceae; genus Longimicrobium. The sequence goes on along the minus strand of DASQZE010000418.1, from coordinate 1,011 downwards.
GCGCCAAGGAGTTGCCCCACGGCACGAAGTTCTCCCCCTCCTGCCCGCGAAGCGGGGGAGGGGGCCGGGGGGAGGGGGCTCCCGACCGTGACGGTTCCTCGCTACCGTGGCGGAACCCATCTTACCTCCCCCAGGTTTTTTGGGGGAGGTCGCGAGGAACGAGCGGGCGGGGGCGCTTGCCGGATGCCTGCACTGGTGCATCAACCCCGCACCCCGCCCGGCTGGCGGGGTACGGGAGGGGGCGCCTATTTTGCGCGCGCCCTTTTTTTCGCATCCCGAGCTGTGAACGATGGTCCCGGAATCCAAGCGGCAGCACCTGCAGTCCGTCCTTCGCCAGTGTGGCTCCGTGGTCGTGGGCTACAGCGGCGGTGTCGACTCCGTCTTTCTGGCGCGCGTGGCCGTGGACGTGCTCGGCGCGCCCAACGTGCTCGCCGTCACGGGCAAGAGCGACAGCATCGCCTCGTGGATGGAAGACACGGCCCGCGAGGTCGCCCACCAGTTCGGCATCCCCTGGCTGGAGCTGGAAACGCGCGAGATGGACGACCCGCGCTACGCCGCCAACCCCAGCAACCGCTGCTACTTCTGCAAGAGCGAGCTGTGGACGCGCCTCACGGAGCTGGCCCGCGAGCGCGGCTTTGGCGCGGTGCTGGACGGCAGCAACGCGGACGACGTGGGCGACCACCGGCCGGGCGCCGTGGCCGCGGACGAGAACGCCGTCCGCTCTCCCCTGCTGGAGGCCGGGCTCACCAAGGCCGACATCCGCGAATGGTCGCACGAGCTGGGACTGCCCACGTGGGACCAGCCGGCCGCGCCCTGCCTTGCCTCGCGCATCCCCTACGGCATCTCCGTTACGCCGGAGCGGCTGCGGCAGATCGAGGCGGCGGAGCTGGCCCTGCGCGCCCTCGGCTTCCGCGACTTTCGCGTGCGGCACCACGACGGCATCGCGCGGCTGGAGGTGCACCCGGCGGAGATCCATCGCGCGGGTGAATTGCGGCGCGAGGTCGCGTCGGC
>DASQZE010000417.1:0-19540 GCA_035638875.1 Longimicrobium sp. | reverse complement strand
AAACAGGATGTTCATTCTCAAGAACCCGATGAGTTAAAATACGGAGAATGAAGAACGAATTGCACTCTCTATCCCCAATTTTTCTAACCTCGATTTGCTAAAATCACCCATCATCACGGGGAGGGCAAGTCGATGCAGCCGACCTGACATTCCGGATGCGACATAACGTTGCCGAGAGCGATACCGAACCTTTTGAGCCGGGGTGCAGACGCATTCAGTTTGCGTACGGTGGCCGACCCGGACGGCACGCGCCCGCTGCGCGGCGAAGGACCCTGATCAATCGCGTCGCATACGGGTAGTCGTCTTGCTTTTCCGGGGGGGCCGCGGGGAGGACGTCGCCGGCCAGACGGCGGTATGGTGATCACCGGCGTCAGAGTGGATTGACGGCAAATCCCGAATTGAATCCGGGATGCGAACACGAATTGGCTCGGGGCTGACGTCGCAGCAGGACGCCGGCCTCCGAGCCAATTCGTAGTCCATTTCGTAGTGTCGTTACGGCGACAGCCAATCGTCGGCTCGATGATGAGCACGTGGGCCGGCCGTTGGTGGGCAGGTCAAGCGCGTCTCCGCCCAGGCGCAAGGTGTTCGCCTCCAGGTCCTGGTACGAGCGGCGCTGCCGCCACACGGAGAAGAGGGGAGCCCGGGCGCTACTCCAGCGCTGCACCGCGTTGCCGCGCAACCCCTCTTGGAAGGGTATCGAAAGCGTTCGCGCTACCTCGCCAGCGGATCCGGCCGCAGCTGGAACCGGACCGCCTTGCTGGTGGCCCCCTTTCCGCCCTCCATGTGGTAGGGGGTGCGGGTGCTGATGGAGGCCCAGAGGCCGCGTCCCTTCCAGCCGGCGTCCGGGTCGTCGATGCGGCCGTCCAGCCACTTGGTGTAGAACCCCATGGGATAGGGGACGCGCAGGACGACCCACTTTCCGTCCTTGAGGACGAGGAGCCCCTCGGACTGGTTCCCGGTGTTGATCGGCACGTTCTCCCCGAGGCCGAGCGTGTTGAACTGGTCCACCCAGGTGTAGTAGCTCCCCTCGCCGCTCCCCGCGCTGGTGACGTTGCCGAGCTGCGGGAGCGGCTCGGCGTAGAAGCTCCACCCCTCCGGGCAGTGCCGGCCGGTGGCGGTGGGGCCGTTCAGCGGACCGCGGCACTTGCGCCGGTCAAAGCTGGCCAGGTGCCCACTTCCCATGGCGGCCCAGTACACGCCGTTGCGGTCCACGTCGCCGCCGCGCGGGGAGAAGCCCACGTTCGCGACGGCCGGGTTGTTCCACGGCACCTCGAAGATCTCGGTGAGCGCGGTGTGCGGCGGGTTCGAGCCGGGGCTCAGCCGGATGATTGCACCGGGGAACCCGAACGTCGTTCCCCACACCGATCCGTCCGGCGCCGGCGCCAGCGCGTACACCGAGCCGTACTGCCCGGTGTTGATTCGCTTGTCCTTTGCGGAATCCAGGGGCGCGTCCGGCTCCACGTACTCGTCGCGCCGGCCGTTCCCGTTGATGTCGAGGACCAGCGCGGTCCATCCCTGCGCCCGCTCTTCGTCACCCGTCTCGTCCCACAGCTTCGTGTTCACCCACCCCACCACCGGCCCGCCACCGCTCAGCCAGAGGGTACGGTTGGCGTCCTCGGCGAACATCAGGTGGTGCGTGCCGAAGCAGGTGGAGACGTGCTTCATCTCCTCCGTCCTGGGGTCGTACACCGCCACGTGGCGGCCCGCGGCGTTGAGCGGAAAGAGGCGTGCCGACGGATGGCTCGACCCCGCCTTGCAGAAGTCCGGATTGGCCGGCGGCCGCACCCGGGAGGTGATCCAGACGCGCCCCAGCTCGTCGAACATCGGGTTGTGCACGTTCGCCCGGCTGTTCCAGATCGGCTCGGTCCCCCAGTAGGGCGAGGGGACCGCGACCTGCTGCGGCGATACGGGTCCGGCGCTCGAGTCGCGGAGCGTGACGGGCACCCGGGTCACCGTATGCGTCTTCGGGTCGAGCACCGGCAGGTAGTCGGCGCTCGCCTCGAGCACGGCGTAGACCGGGCCGTTGGCGTTGAGCGTCGGGTTGCGGCGGTCGGTGGAGACCAGGTCGTGAAGGTACGCCTTGGGGTCCGCCCAGTCCCACAGGGTGATGACGACGTTCCGCTCGGGCCCCTGCGGGCGCGGCGGCGCGGGCGGGACCTCGCCGGCCGCGATGCGATCGGTCCAGTCGGCGAACATCCGCAGCGTGCGCGGGGCTCCCATCTGCTGCAGCGACCCGATCATCGCCCCGCCGGCCTGGCCGGCCTGCAGCCGCCGCTGCCACGCCTGCACGGAGGACTCGAAGGTGCCGAGCGCGGGGTGCAGCTCGCGCGTCCCCTTGCTCCCCATCTGGTGGCAGCCCAGGCAGGAGTTGTTCTTCACCAGCCGGACGTACTCCTCCTGGCTCTTGATGTTCGCGTTGATCCCGTTCCCCTCCGGGCCAGTGCCGGGAAACTCGCTCACGGCCGGCACCTTCATCAGCGAGTACCAGTACCCGGCCGGGTAGTACTCCGCCGCGGCGCGCGGATTCGGCGCGGGCGCCGCCTGCAGGTTCAACGTGGTCCCGGGCTCCGCCCGCTGCTTCGGCGAGTCGACCAGCCCGTACCCGCGTACCCAGACGTCGTAGCCCGCCTGCGGGAGGTCGGGGAGGAGGTACCGCCCCTGGTCGTCGGTCACCACGATCTTGGCGAACTTTGTCGGGAGGTCCGAAGTCTCGGCGACCACCCACACCCCCGCCTCGGGGCCGCCCGGCCCCGTCACCACCCCCGCGATGTCGTCGCGATCGATCGTCGTGCCGCCGGGGGCGAGCTGCGCTCCGTACGTGCTGGCTGCCCAGATCAGCGCGGAAGCCGCCACCGTCGCGCCCGCGAAGAGTGCCGTCGTCGTCTTCATCTGCCAGCCCCGCTGATGAGGTTGCTCCGCCTTTCCGCGCGACCCGCCGATGGAGACGAGACCGTCGGAGGGAAGGCGGCCGTGTGTTCTCCCGTTCGTGCCGGGACGGCCTCACACGTCCAATGACCGTCATCCAAAGACAGGCGTCGCCCTGACGCCGGCTGCCGTGATGTGAAGGACGTAGCCGTGCGGAGATCGAGGGGTGGGGTCGGGCGAGCTTAAAAGATCGAACTGACCCGGCTCATCGCGCCGCGCCCGCTGCCGGGTGATGGTGGCGGGCTAGGCGTCAACGCCTCGCGAGGTCTGCAGCTTTACCGCGCGGGTTCCAGCGGATAGGTGCAGACGCCCGGATACGGACCGCCGCCGACATGGTGTTCCGCTTCCACGTACACACCCCAGGGAAGCCGCTCCCCGTCATCCACGGCAAGGCCGAAGTGAAGAATGCGGTCTCTCGACGCTGCTCCCTGCGATCCCTCTGCACCACCCACGTGCGAATGGCCATGATACAGCGTGGCCGACCAGCTTCCCCCGATGTACGCGGCGTCGCGGCCTCGGCGAGCGGCGAGTTCGACGCCCCCGCCGAACGCCACGCCACAGGAAAGGTCCACCCCCGCACCCTTGCCCCAGATGGTGCCCGCCGGCAGGAACACGTAGCTCGGCCAATCGAGCTGGCTGCCATCCGGGCCATACCCATGGTCGATGAAGAACGGCCTGGCATCCAATCCTGCGTTGGCCGCCTGCCCCATACCGAGCACCTGCCTGAAGAAGGCCGTGATCGCCCGGCGCGAACGACGATCGCTGGACGAGTTCTCCGGCGCCGCGATCAGCCACCGGACCAATTCCTGGATGGTCAGGCCGTCGACGAGCACCTGGTGGCGGTTGACCACGTAGTCACCGAGGTCGCTGGCCTGGCTCGGAAGACGCGCCCTGATGAACGCTTCGAACTCGGCGGAGGCCAGGACTCCAACGCGCAGCGCGGCCAGTGCCGCACGGCCTTCCCGGGCGCGTCCGGCAATCGACCGTGCACGTTCGCTGGGCCGGACGCCGAGAACGGCATCGGCGAGCCGGGCTCCGAAAACGAAGGCCCGCTCCCGCGCTTTCGCGCTCGCGGCACGCCCGAGCACTTCAAGGAACGGGCGGTCCGGCAGGTCGATGTGCGGGTCGATCGTATCGTGCGTATCCGTCACCTGCAGTGCGAGCGCACGCTCATGGCAGGGACGGAATCGCGTCACGACCTCTTCCACCCCCTCCAGGTGGGGCTCGATATCCAATGACGGGAGCTCACCGAGACACTCGGCGATGCGATCGATGCACTGCCCGCGCACGTCGAGCGTGACCATGCACGAATCGGAGACGATCGTGCGCACCATCTCTCCGATGGCAAGCTCCCCCATCGCCGTACCAGCGTTCTCACGGCAGACGCGTCCCAGAAAATCGACCAGCCGGTGACGCCAACGCTGCTTTTCCGTGTTCAGCCATGACGTCGGATGGATGTCCGATCTCAGGACCTCACCGAGATCCAGCAGGAGATCGGGTCCGTCCGTCCGCGAGCTCACGGCGTCGTAGAGCAGGTCGAGAATCACCTCCCGCACGCCGGGAACGCCCGTCTCAGCGGCCAGCCAATTCATTCCAAAGCCATTGATGCCGTACACGAGGTCCGGCATCTCCGCATCATGGAGGAACGGATTCGCACCGCCGCGCAGGGCGGAAGCAAGCGCTTCGAGCCGTCTCGTGAGCACGGCGGAATCCCCCATCGGTGCTTCGTCCATTGTTGTGTTGTTTAGCCGCGAACGGCGACGGGCCGGTTCACCCCGGCCACCTGACCCTACCTTCGAATCCGTGCGAACGTCTTCGCCTTGTCCATCACATCGACCACCTTCCGATTGAAGGCGAGATCGCTGAGCTGAGGAGAATCGGCGGCAAATCGCGAGTACGTGTCGAACAGGCATCGCGTAAGCATGTCGTCGGGCAGCTTCGCGACCCGTGTTTGCTCGGTCGACCCATCGGTGTTGCGGCCGGAATACTCCATGACCACGCTGGTATGGTCGTCTCCCGTGACCGGCAGGAACGCTTCGATGTGTTCAGTGTTTGGAAAGCGCAGCTTCAACACCCGCGTGCGTGTCAGCGCATCCAGAGACGAGATGAGGACTGCAATGCACTCATCCAGCTCCAGGACAAGGATGCCGACTCCCATGTTCCGGACGACCTGGCACACATCGGTATCCATTTCCCGATAGTGCATGTGCCGCACTTCGGCGCGAAGAACCCTGTATCGCGACGGCTCGGTGATGTGCAGCGCCGCGGCGATCTGGTGGGGCAGCTCGACGTCCATGACGGATTCCGGCCTGGAGCGTCCCGCCAGTGTTGGAGTTATCCGCGGCTTCGACATCTCGAATTCCAGGTAGTGGGGCTGCTGTCCTACCTGTCGGATCTTGTCCTTGCAACTGGCGACGGAGCTGCTGTACAGATACGGATTGATCACGGCAATGCCGGCGCCCGTGCGATCCGCGATGCGTCGCATCTCATCGACGTCGGCGGCGTTGGCGGCGCAAGGCTTCTCGACGATGATCCGCCGGAATCCGGCCTCGGTCGCGGCGCGCAGACTGGATACGTGATCGTCCGCGGGCGTGCAGATGTGCACGACCGTGTTATCCGGATCGACACCCGTCAGACCCGAGAGCGTGCCCGCGCAGCTTATCCGTCCCGCGTCGTATCCAAAGTCGTATTCCAGACGATGCAGCGCGCGCCTGGTTCCCGCTTCCGCGGTGTCGACAAGACCGACGACCCCCCCGAACGGTGAAGCCGCGGCGCTGTGAAGGCGAATTTTCTCCAGGATAGGAATGTGTAGACCCATCCCTGCCCGTCCCAGGCCGACGATCACCGAGTCCAGGCCCTGGGCAGGCACGGCCGCATCCGGTATAGGGTACAGGTCGGCCGGCAGCAGCCGGGTCGAGGTCGCTGGGTCAGTTACTTCGTGGATGTCCGGAAGCTGAGCGGCCTCGCGCTCGATCGTCGACATGCGCTGACTCCTGGGGTGCGAGGCGCCGCGGAGCGCCGGGGTGGTGGCAGGCTGGCCCCACGACAGGTCCGACAACACGAGTCAGCGGAGCCGCGGGGATTCGCTGCTCCGGGAGAGCGTACCGGTCCGGGCGAATCCCGGCACGCCATGCAGACTAACGTTTGAGGACTGTTCGAGAATAGCGCATTGGCTCGCGAACCGTCAAGAGAACCTGTTTTCGCCCCTGGTCCGCCGGCCGCACGGGCAGCAACCAAACGTTTATGGAATCCGGCGGCGGGCTGACCCGTGGCGCAGCGCCGCTGGCGCAGCTCCTGCCGTTTCCCCTGGATTCACTGTGTGTTCAAGAGGAACGGCAGTTTCACGCAAAGGACAGAAACGCGAAAGACGCAGAGAACTCTTCAGTTCTCTGCGTCCTCATCTGTTTAGCCCTGCGTCCTCTGCGTAATGCTTTTTCTACGTGTGCACGACAAAGTCCAGCGATTCGGCATCATACCACATTCCGCGATTCCCTGTGCACCGGCGGAAAGAACGATCGTGCGAGCGATACCCGCAACCCCGCGGCGCGCCCCGGAGGTCGTGTGATATGGGAAGGTCGGTGAAAAACGCGAAAGGTGCCCAAAACGGAAAAACCCCGCGATCACTGCACGTGCAGCAACCGCAGGGATTAATCTTCACGCGCCAGGCTGGACTCGAACCAGCGACCTACGGCTTAGAAGGCCGTTGCTCTATCCAGCTGAGCTACTGGCGCCTGTCCTGCTCCTGCTCAGTCGGGGCGCCCGGATTCGAACCGAGGACCTCCTGCTCCCAAAGCAGGCGCGCTACCGGGCTGCGCCACACCCCGTGTGGAGCGCAAAAAACTAGGCGATCGCCCCCTCGTCGTCAACCCCCCGCGAGCACATCCAGCACCTGCCGTATGGCACGCCCGCGATGGCTCAGCGCGTTCTTGCGATCGGCCGGCAGCTCGCCGAAGGTCATTCCCTCCCCTTCCAGGTAGAAGAGGGGGTCGTAGCCAAACCCACCTGCACCCCGCGGCGTATGCAGGATCACGCCGTCGCAGGTGCCCGTGCGCACCTGCTCGCGCCCATCGGGCCACGCGAGCGCGGCCGTGCAGACGTAGCGGGCCGTGCGCCCCTCGTCCGGCACTTCGCGAAGCAGCGCCAGGAGATGCCGGTTGTTGGCCTCGTCCTGGCGCTCGCCGCGCGCCTCGTCGGCGGCGGCGAAGCGGCGCGAGCGCACGCCGGGTGCGCCGCCCAGCGCGTCCACGCAGATGCCGGAATCATCCGCCAGCGCCAGCAGGCCCGTCCGCGCGGCGAAGTAGCGCGCCTTGGCGAGGGCGTTTGCCTCGAAGGTCTCGAACGCCTCAACGGCATCCTCCTCCGGCGACTCGGGGATGGCGAGGTCCGCCAGGCCCACGACGCCGTATCCGCCGAGGCCCGCCAGCAGCTCGTGGATCTCGCGCACCTTGCCGGGGTTGCGCGTGGCGACCACCAGGCGCGTCACGCGACGGCGGCGCGCTGCATGGCGTTGAGCTCGCGGATGGCGCCGGCCGCCATCCCCACCAGGCCGGCCAGCTGCTCGGGGGTGAAGTCGCCGTGCTCGCCCGTGCCCTGTACCTCGATCAGTCCCCCGCCCTCGCGCGCGACCACGTTCAGGTCCACCTCGGCGCGCACGTCCTCGGAGTAGTCCAGGTCCAGCAGCGTGATGCCATCCACCACGCCGCCGCTGATGGCCGCCACGAACCGGCCGAAGGGCGAGGCGGCAAGGCCGGCCTCGCGCTGCAGCCAGGCGCAGGCATCGTACAGGGCCACGGCGCCGCCTGTGATGGAGGCCGTGCGGGTGCCGCCGTCCGCCTGCAGGACGTCGCAGTCGAGGGTGATCTGCCATTCGCCCATCGCCGCCATGTCCACGCAGCCCCGCAGCGAGCGGCCAATGAGGCGCTGGATCTCCTGCGTGCGCCCGCCCACCTGCCCGCGCTCGCGGCGGTTGCGGGTGCTGGTGGCGCGCGGGAGCATGCTGTACTCCGCGGTCACCCATCCCTCCCCGCGTCCCTTGCGCCACGACGGCACGCCCTTTTCCACCGACGCCGTGCACAGCACCTTCGTGCGGCCGGCGGTGATCAGGCAGGAGCCCTCGGCGTACAGCCCCACGCCGCGCTCCAGGGTGATGGGGCGCAGGGCCCCCGGCACGCGGCCGTCCGCGCGGATCCCAGCCGGCATCGAATCGTCACTCATCCGCCCCGCCTCCCCTTGCTCGTTCCAAAATCGCCGTGGTGGACCGCCCGGGAACGAGCGGAATCACGTCCACGCGCCCGCCGGCGGCACGCACCTCGTCCGCGCCGGCGATGGTATCCACCGTGTAGTCCCCGCCCTTTACCAGCACGTCCGGCAGCAGCGCCGCGATCAGGTCGCGCGGCGTGTCGTCGCCGAAGAGCGTGACCGCGTCCACGCACCCGAGCCCCGCCAGCACCAGCGCGCGATCCGCTTCTGCGTTGATGGGACGGTCCGCGCCCTTGCCCAGCCGGCGCACCGAATCGTCCGTGTTCAGCCCCACGACCAGCGCGTCGCCGAGGGCGCGGGCGGCGTAGAGATATTCCACGTGCCCGCGGTGCAGGATGTCGAACACGCCGTTGGTGAAGACGACCGTGCCCCGCCGCGGACGCCCGAAGCGGTGCAGCACCTCGTCCCGCGACAGCAGCTTATCTGCGGGATGAATGGGTCCGTTCACGGCGCGGCCGGCGCCAGCGCCGCGCGGATGCCGGACAGGATGCCGGCCGCGCCGCGGGCCAGGAGCGCGTCCGCCGCCCGCCGGCCGATGGCATCCGCCTCCGCCAGGGGACCGGATTCTTCCACGCGGAGAATGCGGCCGCCGTCCAGCTCCGCCACCAGCCCGTGCAGGACGAGCCGATCGCCCTCCACCTGACCCAGCGCGCCGATGGGCACCTGGCAGCCGCCTTCCAGGGCGCGCAGCAGGGCGCGCTCGGCACCCGTGCAGGCGGCGGCCTGCGGGTCGTGCAGGAGGCGCAGGCGGTCGATGACGTCCGTCCGGTCGCCGCGGGCCACGACGGCGAGGGCCCCCTGCCCCACGGCCGGGAGCCACGCCGGCGCCTCCAGGTACGCGGCGATGCGGTCGCTCCACCCCAGCCGCAGCACGCCGGCGGCGGCCAGGACGATGCTGTCGTAGTCGCCGCGGTCCAGCTTGGCGAGCCGGGTGTTCAGGTTGCCGCGGAGATCGAGCACGGCCAGGTCCGGCCGCAGCGCCTGCAGCTGCGCGCGGCGGCGGAGCGAGCTGGTGCCCACGCGCGCGCCCGGCGGGAGGGAATCGAGATCGCCCGATCTCCCCCGCGGCAGCAGGAGCACGTCCCGCGGGTCGGCGCGCTCCGTCACGGCGGCCAGGACCAGGCCGTCGGGGAGGCGGGTGGGGACGTCCTTGAGCGAGTGGACGGCCAGGTCCGCCGCGCCGGCCAGCAGCGCCGCATCCAGTTCCTTGGTAAAGAGCCCCTTGTCGCCGATCTTGGCCAGGGGCACGTCCTGGATCACGTCGCCCGTGGTCTTGATGACGTCGATCTCCACGACGAGCGCGGGATCGGCGGCCACGAGGGTGGCCTGCACCGCGCGGGACTGCCAGAGGGCCAGCTCGCTGCCGCGCGAGGCGATGCGGAGCGTCACCACTGCGACTGGGCTCCCTCGATCAGCTTGATCACCACCTCTTCCAGCGCCTTGGCCCGCCCGTCGTCCACGTCCTCGCGCTGCGGGTCGAAGAGGCCGATGGCGGTCACGGACTGCCCCTTCCACAGCAGCTTGTCCTCGCGCACGTCGTAGATCTCCGCGTCGAAGCTGATCTGCACGCGCGCCTCGTTGCGCTGGATGCGGCCGCTGGGGTCCGGGTTGGGGTTGAAGTTGGTCGTCTGCTCCTCGGCGGACTTGAGCGTGCCGCGCACGATGGCGTCCGCCGTCTGCTGCGACGACAGGCGCACCCCCAGGCTCCCCGGCAGCCGGTTCTGCAGCTCGCGCTGCAGGTCCGACGTGAGGGTCTGGTAAGGCGTCTCGTTCTCGAACGCCTCGATGTACACGCGCCGCACGTGCGTGGGCAGCCCGCCGCCCGCGAAGCTGTACATGCAGCCGCTGAGCGACGGGAGCAGGAGCGCCAGGAGGGCCAGGCTACGCGCCCGGCGGAGTCCAGGTCGATTCAGGAAAGGACGGGACATCGGTTGCCGACTCGAGCGTCAGGTTGAGCGTACGATAGGCGGCCCAGTCGCGATAGCGCGCGCTGGCCAGCCCGGTGGCGTTGTATTGGAGGTCGATGGACTCCGCCGTGCCCCCGCGGGCGCTGCGGCGAACGGTCTGCAGCCGGCCGTCGCGCGTGCGGTACTCCAGCACGTCGTCGCCCAGCTGGTACCGGAGCACGGTCATGGCCCCGTCCGGCGCGGCGGAAAGGAGCCGCGCGTCCGCCGGGGGCGCGATGACCCCCACGGTGGCCCACAGCAGCGCCGGCGACGGCAGCCGAAAGCGCTCGATGAGGGCCGGCGGCACCCGCGCCTCGCCGTCCACGAGCGCCGCCGCCAGGTACGTCTCCCCCCGCGGGCCGAACAGGTCCAGCCGAAAGCGGCTGGGGGCCACCATCCGCCCCACGCCCCGGCCGCGGAAGCGCGCGCCGGCCTCGTCCAGCTCCCACTGGAAGTTCACCTGCCGGGGTGAGGCAGGCACCGTCGCCCGCGCCGTGGACGCGGCCAGGACGGCGGGATCCGCGGCGGCTGGCTGACCCGCGGCGAGCTGGCCGGCGGCGGGCGCGGGGCCCGGCGCCGGCGTCTGCGAGGTCGCGGCGGGGGCGCAGGCGGCGAGCGCCCAGGCGGCCGCGAGGGTCATCGATCGAAACAACTTCAACGTACCTCCCGAATACGGATGATGGCGTCGCCCGGCAGGATGTCGTCCGCCACCTCCATGCCGCGCACCACCCGTCCGAAGATGGCGTACGTGCCGTCCAGGTGCGGCTGCGGCGAGTGGGTGACGAACCACTGGCTTCCGCCGGTGTCCGGACCGGAGAGGGCCATCCCGAGCGAGCCGCGCAGGTACAGGTGCCGGTTGATCTCGTCGCGGATGCTGTACCCCGGACCGCCGGAAGTGTCCCCGCGGGGGTCGCCGCCCTGCACCACGAAGTTGGGCACCACCCGCGGCCACTCCTGCCCGTCGAAGTACCCGGCCTCCGCCAGCTGCAGGAAGCTGCGCACCGTCAGGGGCGCGTCGTCCGCGAACAGTTCCAGCTCGATGCGCCCGCGGCTGGTCTCGATGACGACGCGCGGGCGGGGGCGCGCGGCGGTCTCCGCCACGACCCGCTCGTAGTCCGCCATGCTCATCCCCGTCTCCACGGGGAGCGGCGCCCCCCAGCTCCCCGCGAGCGAGTCGCCCAGCGCCGTCTGCACGCGCTGGCGGACGAGGTAGTCGCCGGAGCGGGGAAAGCGGGCGAAGAACTGCCGCGCGGCGGACGGGTCCTTCATCCCGATCCCCGCGACCGCGTCCACGGCGGCGAGAGCGGCGTCGTCCAGCGTGTCCGCCTGCGCGCGCTGGTACGCGTCCAGCACGACGGGGAGCGTTGCGGGATCCGCCAGCTTGGCCAGCGCCGTGAGCGCGTTGGTGCGGGCGATGACATCCCGCACCTGCACGCCGGCGAGAAGGACGGCGCGCAGGGTGCGCGCGGTGGTGTCGGCGGCCAGGGCGGCCTCCAGCGCGGCGGCGGCCACGCGGCCGTCGCGATCCGCCACGGCCGCCATCAGCTCCTCGCGGGCGGTGGTGTCTGCCGCGTAGATGCGGGCTGCGGCCGCGCGCAGCCGCCAGTGCGGTCCGCCCGCCACCTCCCGCGCCGTCCGCAGGGCCGCCCGGGGATCGACGACGCCCAGGGCCGCCAGCGCCGTCTGCCGCACGAACACGGGCGAGGCGGTGTCGCGCGCCCCGGCGTCCAGCAGCGCGGCCTGCGGGGCGGCATAGGTGCCCAGCCGCTGCAGCGACTCCATGGCCACGATCACCTCGTACGGGTCGCGCCCGCCGGTGATGGCGTCGGCCAGGATGCGCAGCGCGCGGTCCGTGCGGTAGCTGCCGACGGTGCGCAGTGCGTTGAGGCGAACGATCTGCGACGTATCGCCCGTGACCATGCGGTACAGCGCGTCCTGCGCCGCGTCGGGGCCGATGCGCGACGAGTCCGCCATGGCGGAGGTCAGGCTGCGCGCCACCATGGAGCGCACCATGGCGTCCGGATCGCGCACGTTGCGGTACAGCGCCGCCGTGGCCGCGGGCTCCGCGCGGCGCGCCAGGGCGTACGCGGCCCGCCAGCGCAACTCGGGGTCCTGCGAATTGAGCCAGCGCGACACGGGCTCCACGGGGAGCGGGCGGGGCTGCCGCCAGATGCCCAGCAGCGCCGGACCGACGGACTCGCGCAGCCCCGGCCCGTTCAGCGGCGCGAAGCTCAGCAGCGCCTGCACGGCATCCTTCGCGGCCGGGTGGCGCAGCTTGCCCAGCGCGGCGGCCGCTTCACCGACGACCGTCGGCCGCGTGTCGATCCCCTGCCGGCTGGCGTGGGGAACGAGGAGCGCGACGGCCGACGTGTCGCCGATCTGCCCGAGCGCGAAGGCGGCCATGGCGGCGACGGAGGTGTCCGCGGCGGCCAGCAGGGGCTGCAGCAGGGGGACGGCCTCCTTGCGGCGCAGGTTGGCCAGCACCCAGGCGGTGCGCCGGCGGATGCCGGGGTCCGGAGAGGCGGCGGCGGCGCGCAGGTACGCCTCGTTCCACTCGCGGCGGTCGGCCAGCCCCAGCAGGCCGGCATGCGAGACGGCGCCCGTGCCCGGCGCGGACGCGGGCGGGGCGGCGGGGGCGCAGGCGGCCAGCAGGGCCGCAGCGGCGGCAAGGCGCAGGATGGTCTTCATGAGGCGGTCTCGGGGGCGGTGCCGCGAAATGCGTCCATCACGTCGGCGGGCAGGGCGCGCGGGCGTCCCCCGCGGTCGATCGGCGTCAGTCCCGTGCGCGCCGACACCAGGCGCGTGGCGGACCCGTCGTCCTCCACCCGCTCCACGAGGTACGAAAAGCCCACGGCGCGCGAGCGGATGGCATCCACCCACGTGGTCACGCGCACCCGATCGTCATACCGGGCGCTGGCGTGGTAGCGCAGGTTCACGTCCGTGACGGCGAGAAGGATGCCGTCCTGCTCTACTTCCGCGTACGGCTTGTACAGCCGCCGGATGAGCTCCGTGCGCCCGATCTCGCACCAGGCCAGGTAGTTGGCGTGGTGGATGATGCCCATCTGGTCCGTTTCCACGTACCGCGTGCGGAACTCCACGGTGCAGGACGGGGCGCCGGCAGGGACGGAGGACGTCACGATCAGTGCGAAAGTGCGGGAGTGCGAAACGGCGAAAGTCACTGGTTTCACGTGGACGATTCTACCCGGCGGCGCGGGGGGAGTCAAACGGCGCGGCGCTGGATGACCGGTGGCACGCGGGGCGCGTCATCCCCTCGCCTTCGATTCGGGCGCGGATACCAGGGAGGAGGACGGATGGATGGAGGAGCGATCGAGAACGCCGCCGCCGGCTCCCCGCCCTGCGGACCCGCGGCGAAAGGCCCTCACCCGGCTCGTTCCTCGCCACCCTCTCCCACAAACTGCGTGGGAGAGGGTATACACCCCAGCCCCGGACGGCGAAGCAGGCTTTCGCTGGATACGCACTTCTCCCCCTCTCCGCGAGGAACGAGCGGGGAGGGGGTCGGGGGGAGGGGCGCCCCGCCCGTGCCGGATGGTACGCAACGGGGAAAAATGAAGTTCTCCCCCTCTCCCGCAAACTGCGCGGGAGAGGGGGCCGGGGGGTGAGGGCGCCCGCGAAGCGGCGGCCGTAGATCGGTTTGGCTCGGGACTCTGCTGCTGAAGACCCTTCCCGCTCAGTTCTTCGCTACATGGACTTGATGCGATCCACGCTTGTCGCCCCCCGCCCCACCCGGTAGCTTCCCCGCCCCATGGAGACCAAGCCCGTCTACGTCGTCAGCGACATCCACCTGGGCGCCGTGCCGCAGGCAACGGAGCGCGCGTTCCGCCGCTTCCTCGACCACGTGGCCGTCGAAGCGTCGTTCCTGTTGATCAACGGCGACCTGTTCGACTTCTGGTTCGAGTACCGCCACGTGATCCTGGCGGAGCACTACCGCGTGGTCGCCAAGCTCAAGGACGTGGTGGAAACCGGCGTGCCCGTCGCGTTCGTGGGCGGCAACCACGACGCGTGGGCCGGCCCCTTTCTGCGCGACGAGGTAGGCATCCGGCTGCTGGACGGGCCCGTGGAGATGACGCTGGGCGGACGGCGCACGCTGGTGGCGCACGGCGACGGCGTGGGGCGCGGCGACCTGAAGTACCGCGCGCTCAAGAAGCTCATCCGCAACCCGGTCACCGTGGGCGCCTTCCGCGCGCTGCACCCCGACTGGGGACGGCGCATCGCGGGGATGGCCAGCAGCACGGAGCACAAGGCGGATACGGGCGACCAGGCGGCACGCGGCCGCGCGGCGTTCATCCGGGCGTGGGCGCTGGAGCAGATGCAGTCCGATCCCGGCATCCAGCTGATCCTCGCCGGCCACGCGCACCTGGCGTCCGTAACGGAGGTGGAGCCCGGCCGCTTCTACGTGAACTCCGGCGACTGGCTGAACACCTTCGACTACGTGGCGCTGCCGGCGGACGGCGGGGCGCCGGAACTGCGCGGGTGGACGGGGGACGGGGCGACGACGGGGGCGGGGTGATGCGATCGCCCGCCGCGGTGCGACGGGAGCCCTCTCCCCCGCCGGGCCTTTTGCTCGTTCCTCGCAACGGCCGGCGACCCCTCCCCCAACTTCGGGGGAGGGGTTTTGTGTTTGGCAGCATTCGGCACCATTGGCATCGTATGCGGATCGGGTGAGGCCATCCCGATCCGCATGCGAAGATCGCTTTCCTGAGAGTGGAGCGTCCGCGCAGGTCCACCCATTCGCCCGCTCATGGACGCGATCGGAGGATCTACCACGCATGGCACGGTGCCAGCCACTACTTCGGCTCCTTGCACGGGGAGCAAGAGCCTTCGGTCGGCGCCAAAGTTCCTCCACAGGCGAGTATCCGGCGGCGCCTCCCTCGGGAAATCAATTCCGGATCACGATCAGAAGGATCAGCCGGTCCACGAAATTATTGCAAAAACGGCCGGCGCATCCCTACCGTGCGGAAACAGGAGGCAGGAAACCCCATCCACTCCTTCCCCGGCCTTCCCCCATGATCCAGCAATCCCGGTGGTTCATCCTCGCCGTGGCAGTGGCCGTGGCGGCCGCGGCATGCGGCGACGGTGGAGGCGGCGGCACCGGCCCGGAGCCGCAGCCCTCACCCGTGCGGCTGCAGATCGTGAGCGGCGACGGACAGGGCGGGTTCGCGGGCGAGACGCTGTTCCGGCCGCTGGTAGTGCGCGCCACGCGCGACGGCCAGCCCGTGCCGAGCGTCGCCGTCACCTTCGCGGCAACGGACGGCGAGCTGGACGGCGCCGTCACGCGCACCACGGACGCATCGGGCGAGGCCGGAATCCCCTGGAAGCTCCCCGCGGACCCGTCGCGCATCGCCACCGCCCGCGTGCGCGCCCGGATGGCCGCCGGCACCTCGGCCGACTCGGTGGTGTTCTCCGCGCGCTCGTTCCGCGCCGACGAGATGGACCTGGTGCTCTCGGACGGGGGACGGCCCGTCAAGCTGCTGGCGTACGACCGGGGCGCCTATCAGCCCACCAGCTTCGTGCGCCGCGACTTCACCGACTCTGCGCACGTGCAGTTCGCCGATCCCGCGTTGTTCGACGAGCTCGTGGCCTTCACCCCCGGCCGCGCGCCGCTGCTGCTGGCGCCGTCGTGGACCCCGGGCCGCGACACCGTCCAGCTGCGGTTCTCGACGGAGGTGATCCGCATGCCCATGACCATCTGGGTGGTGCAGCCGCCGTTCGACTCCATTGTCAAACTGGTGCAGCGGCACCTGAAGGGCGTGGAGGACAGCTGGGAGGCGCAGGCGGGGATCGGGCTGCGCGACGTGCGCATCGTGGACGCCACGGGCTTCGCGGGCGCCCCGCCGTTTCAGAACACGCTCCCCTCGTCGGCGTGCAACCCCACCCTCTACACGGAAATCGGCCGGGACGCGGGACGGCTCAACGCGTACTACGTGGGCCAGCCCCCCATCGGCTCCGCCGGCTATTGCGGCGACGGGGCGATGATGATCTTTCCCCTCGCGTGGGAGCGGGCGCCGTACACGCTGGCCCATGAGATCGGACACGGGTTCCTGGGTGGGCACCACGAGACCCTCCCCGACAACGTGATGCACTTTCAGGGCTCCGGCACCCGCTTTTCGCCCGGGCAGATGTTCCGGGCGCACTACTCCGAGACGTCCATCCTGAACACGATGTTCAACGCGCATCCACCCGCCATGCGCCGCCCGTGCTCAACCGCGCCCGTCAGCGCCGCGCCCGTGTGCCCGCCGACGAACTTCGTGCTGGACTGAGCGTCGGAGGATCGTCGGAGAAGGAATGGAAACCCGTCGGCGGACGACGGGAGCCCTCTCCCCCGCCGGACCTTTTGCTCGTTCCTCGCAACGGCCGGCGACCCCTCCCCCAACTTCGGGGGAGGGGTTGTTTGCATGGGCCGGATCCAGCACATCGGCCTCGTTCGTCCGCGGCGAAGATCTCCCCCTTGTACGTACGGGGCAGGCATCGGAAGGTGCCGACAGATCGTGTACGGGAGAGGGGGCCGGGGGGTGAGGGCCCCGCGCGATCCCGGCGGACCGGGCGCCGTTGCGTGAGGGATGCGCGCCCGCAGGGCCGTTGGGCACAGTTGTATCGTGCCCTCTGGCGCGCGCAGCCCGGCCCGGAGCGTACCGGAGGGACACGCCCAAACCCGCGCCCTTCCCCTCCGTCCCCGAGATACGCAGGAAACTCAGCCACGGGAAACAAAAACGGCGCCCCCGCCGAAGCAGGGGCGCCGTTCCGTTCACCGGACCCGATCCTTCATCCAGGCGCGCTCACACGGACGCGCGCCGAAGGGGGATCAGAAGCCGTACCGCAGGCCCAGCTGGATCTGGTAGCGCGAATCCAGGCTGGAGATCGTCGTCACGTCGCTGCGCGGCGCGAACGCGCGGTACACGCGGCGGCCCTGCGCGTCGGGCGCGTTGTTGCTGGCAGCCAGGCCCAGCAGCGGGAACGCCTGGTTGCTGATGAACTCGCTGCGGCCCCACTCGTTGTTGATCAGGTTGCCGATGTTCAGCACGTCGACCGTGAGCTGCACGTTGTGCCCGCCGAACGGCGACAGGTTCTGCGCCAGGCGGAAGTCGAAGCGGTTGGACCACGGCTCGCGGCACTCGTTGCGCTCCAGCACCGTGCCGCGGTTGCTCGCGAGGCACTCGTCGCTCTCGATGAACGCGTTGAGGTTCTCGTACGACTGCGTCGGCGTGATGGTCTGGTTGCCCGTCGCCGGCTCGAAGCGGATCTCGCTCGCGCTGGCCGGGACGTACAGCAGGTCGTTGCCGAACGAGCCGTCGAAGTTCACGTCGTCGTTGTAGCGGTACGAGTACGGCTGCCCCGACTGGCCGATGTACACCAGCGACAGGTCCGTCGCCGCCCGGGGGAAGAAGGGCAGCCGGTACGAGGCCGCCGCCACCACGCGGTGAGGAATGTCGAAGTCCGACGTGGACAGCCCCGGGTTGTTGGGGTTGTTCTGCGTGAGGTTGAAGCGCCAGTTGCTGATGGCCTGGCTGCTCGTGACCGGGTTCACGTCCTCGGAACGCGAGAACGTGTACGCCAGCGAGAAGTCCCAGCCGTCACGGAACGGGCGCTGCACCTGCGCCGTGAGGTTGTACGACCGGCCCTGGTCCGTGTTGGTGATGTCGATGACGTCGCCCAGCCCCGGCGTCTGGTTGGCGGCCCGCACCTGTTGGCGCGGACGGCCCTCGACCGTGCGGCCCAGCGAGTCGACCGCGACGCGCAGGTTCTGGTACAGCACGTCGTTGATGGTCTGCGTGTACAGGCCCTCAAGCGTGCCGATGAGCCCGAACGGAAGCTGGCGGTCGATGCCCAGCGCGTAGCGGGCCACCTGCGGCGACTTGAAGTCCGGGTCGATCAGGTTGATCTCGTTGGGCGCGGTAGACGTCGGGCCGCCCACGCAGCCGGTGGGCTGGTTGCGCGGGTCGCGCGAGAACGGGGGCGGCTCGTCCGTGGTGCTGGAGTTGGTGCTGCTGCAGGTGAAGCGCACGTAGTCCAGGCCCGTGTTGCCGTAGGCGTTGGAGATCCACACGTACGGGGTGCGGCCGCTGAACAGGCCGGCGCCGCCGCGCACCTGCGTGACCTGGTCGCCCGCCACGTCCCAGTTGAAGCCGAAGCGCGGGTTCACCAGCCAGGTGGTGCCCGGGACGTCGGACGTGCTGCGGTTGTAGGCGGTCTTCACCGCCGGGTTCTCCGACGGGGTGTCGGGAAGCGACGAGGCGTCCACGCGCAGGCCCAGCGTAAGCTGCAGGTTGCCTCGCACGTCCCAGCGGTCCTGGCCGTACAGCGAGTAGCGGTTCACACCGAACTCGGCGCGGGGGCTGCCGTTGATGGTGCACCCCGGGCGCCCCGTCTGGCACAGGTAGCTGTACTCGAACAGCTCCGGACGGCCCGCCTGCAGCTCGGCGAAGTTGTCGAACGTGTACGTGCCGAACGGGTTGCGGACGAACAGGTTGCTGAACTTGGAGAACTCGTTGCTCGTGCCCACCGTAAAGGTGTGCGCGCCGAACGGGATGGTCAGGTCGTTGGTGATCTCGAACGCGTCCTGGTCCAGCACGTTCTGCCCGGAGAAGTTCTCTGTGCCGCCGATGACGTTGCGGGTGCCGTACTGCACGGTGATGCGCGGGAACTCCACGCCGCCGAAGCTGCGGTGGTCGCGCACGCGGTTGTAGCCCATGCGCAGCTCGTTGAACAGGCCGCTGCCGAAGCTGGAGTTCAGCTGCAGCACGGAGCTGTTCGTGGTGCTGTTCTGCACGTAGCCGCCGTTGCCCAGCGTAAAGTTGCTGGCGCTGCGGCTGAAGTCGTCACGGGCGCCCGTGATGTAGTTGTGGCGAACCGTGAGGCGGTTGTTCTGGCTCAGGTTGAAGTCGAGCCGGCCGAACAGGTTGGTGCTCTCGCGCTCGCGGTCCAGGTCGCCGATGCCGCCCGCCGGGTAGCCCAGCGTTTCCAGGTAGTCGGCCACCTGCTGCGCCTGCGTGACCGTGATGCCCGTGGTGGGGTCGGTGCCGGCCGTGAAGTTGAGCGGGTCCACGCGGGTGGTGCGCTCGCCGGCCACGAAGAAGAAGGCGCGGTCGCGCACGATGGGGCCGCCGAACGAGCCGGCCAGCTCCGTGTTCTGGTACTCGGCCAGGGGGCCGGAGTCCTTGCCGTCGAAGCCCACGAACTCGCCCGCCAGGTCCTCGTTGCGGTTGAAGCCGGCGATGCTGCCGTGGAACTCGTTGGTGCCCGAGCGCGTGATGGCGTTGATGGCCGCGCCCGTGAAGCCGTTCTGGCGCACGTCGAACGGGGCCAGCACCACCTGCAGCTCCTGGATGGCCTCGAGCGTGATGGCCTTGGCGCCGGCCTGGCCGCTGGGCGAGCCGCTGCCCGACAGGCCGAAC
>DASQZE010000416.1:0-8968 GCA_035638875.1 Longimicrobium sp. | reverse complement strand
AGACGCGCGTGCTGGACGGCGCGCGGCAGGAGAACAGCGCCGAGCACTCGTGGCACCTGGCCCTGTGCGCCATGGTCCTGGCCGATCACGCCCCGCCCGGCACGGACCTGCTGCGCGTGATCCGCATGGTGCTGGTGCACGACGTGGTGGAGATCGATGCCGGCGATGCGTTCGCGTACGATGCGTCCGTGAACGTGGGCAAGGAGGAGCGCGAGCGGCTTGCCGCGGAGCGCCTGTTCGGCCTGCTCCCTTCCGATCTGGCGGTTGACCTGCGGGCGCTGTGGATGGAGTTCGAGGAGGGCGCCACCCCCGATGCGCGCTTCGCCGTGGCGCTGGACCGCCTGCAGCCCCTGCTGCTGAACTTCAACGGCCAGGGTGGGAGCTGGCGTCACCACGCCGTCTCGCACGACCGCGTGATGATCCGCATGGCGCCCATCCGCGAAGGCGCGCCCACCCTGTGGCCCCTCGTTGAGCGGATGCTGGACGAGGCCGTCGCCCGCGGCTACCTGGCCCCCGCGCCCCTCCTCGCCGACACCTGATCGCCCCCGGAATCCGCGCAGCGCCTTGCTTTCCTGATGAGGGAGGCGCGCCGCATCCATCCCGCACCGATTCGCTGCATCCACCCACCCGCTTGCTTTCCTGAGGGAGGCGCGCCGGGTCCGTCCCGTGACGCGTCCTTCCGTCGCCGACCGAAGGATCTCCCATCCCGTGATCGACGGCCGCGATCGGCCTGGGCGACCGCCCGTGACGGACTGTGCGGTGCACGGGGAGCGATGTCGTGCGCGGCGTGCCGGGTCCCGGCTGTGGTGTCCACGGAGGCGGACAGTGTGAAGTTGTAGCCGCGAATCCATTCGCTCCCTCCCTCCGCGGATTCCTTCGCTCCCGCCCCAGGCCGCGAAAGCGACGACGGAGAAACCGGATGGAGACGGCGGATGCGGGGCAGGGACGGACGGAATCGCGCGCACCGGGGTAGATCCATCAAGCGCCGCGGCCGGATACCGGCTTGCAGCGCAACCGTTTCCGTTCCATACTGCGTCAGGGACGCGCTCGCCTTCTCCACGGCGGCGCGTCCTTCGCGCCGCGTTCACCGACGTTCTTCCACGCAGGATCCGCTTTGCCCGTGCAATCGCCCGCTCCGCCCGACACCTTTGCCCGCATCGCCCGGCTGGCGTGCGCACTGCTGGACGCGCCCGCCGCCCTGCTGTTCGAGTTCGGCGAGGAGGGCCAGGCCAACGGGCTGCTGGCGTCGCACGGGGTGGACGCGGAGTGGCGCGAGGGCGCGGACCGCGACGACCTGCACCCCGTGGCCACGGTGCCCATCGAGGGCAGAGACGGGGTGGCCGCCGGCAGCCTGGTGGTGCTGGACCGCGCCGGGCGCGCCGAGCCGGCGGACCAGCGCGCCCTGCTGGTGGAGCTGGCGGCGCTGGCGGCCGTGGAGCTCGCCTGGCGCCGCAGGGATGCCGACAGCCGCACCGCCCACGCGGCCAACGGCGAGCTGCTGGCCCGCGAGCGCGAGGTCCGCGCCGAGGCCGAGCAGGCGGAGCGCCGCGCCGCCTTTCTTGCCGAGGTGGGGATGGTGCTGGACGACGCGCTGGACTACGAGACGGCGTTCCGCAAGCTGGTGCTGCTCACCATCCCCCGCCTGGCGGACTACTGCCTGATCGACGAGATGGAGGCGGACGGCGGCACCCGGCGCATCGCCCGCGCGCACGTGGATCCCGAGAAGCAGAAGGTGCTGTGGGACCGCGTGCGGCATCCCCCCGAGGCCGACCCGGACCATCACCCCATCATGAAGGTGATCGGCCGCGGGCAGAGCGTGCTGGTGGGCGAGTGCACGGACGAGGTCATCGACACCATCGCCCACGACGCCGCGCACCGGGTGATCCTCACGGAGGTGCTCCGGCTGCACAGCTTCATGATCGTACCGCTGGTGGCGCGCGGGCGGGTGCTGGGGCTCATCACCCTGGCCTTCAGCGACAGCGGGCGGCGCTACGGGACGGCGGAGCTGGCGCTGGCGGAGGAGATGGCCCGCCGCGCGGCGCTGGCCATCGACAACGCGCGCCTGTACGGGCAGGCGCAGCAGGCCGTCCGCGCGCGCGAGGGCGTTCTGGCCGTGGTGAGCCACGACCTGCGCAACCCGCTGGCCTCCATCCTCCTCAACACCAGCACCGTGCTGGAGCTGAGCGCGCCGGGGGCGCTGGACCCGTGGGTGGCGGACAGCCTGGGCCAGACCATCGCCCTGGTGGAGCAGAGCAACCGGCTCATCGAGGACCTGCTGGACGTGTCGCGCGTGGCCAACGGCGGCATCACCCTCATCCGCGCCCGGCACGACCTGCGCGACCTGGCCATCCGTGCCGAGCGCATGCTGCGCCCCCTGGCGGAGGACCGCGGCCTGTCGCTGGAAGTGAGCCTGCCCGCCCAGCCCGTACCCGTGCACGTGGACGGCGACCGCGTGCTGCAGGTGCTGAGCAACGTGGTGGGAAACGCGCTCAAGTTCACGCCGTCCGGCGGGCGCATCGGCGTGGTGGTGGAATCGGCGAACGGCGTGGCGCGGGTGACGATCAAGGACACCGGCATCGGCATCGCGGCGGACGAGCTGGAGCACGTCTTCGACCCCTTTCGCCAGGTGGGCGATGCGGACCGGCGCGGCGTGGGACTGGGGCTGCCCATCGCGCGCGGCATCGTGGAGGCGCACGGCGGCCGCATCTCCGCCAGCAGCCAGCCCGGCGTGGGCAGCGTCTTCGCCTTCACGCTCCCGCCCGAGGCCGCCCCGTCCTTCGCCTGACCCGGACGGCAACGCTCGCAGGGACGAGGGCGCCCGCAGAACGAAGAATCATGCGGAGGACGCGGAGGAATGAAGAGAGGACGCGGAGAAAGAAGGGTTTCTCCGCGTCCTCTGTTTGGTCTCCGCATCCCCCGCGTGATTCGTCCGATCGGAATCGGCATGCGGAGCCGGGTGCCCATCCACATCCGCTTCCCTGCAGACATCGGCGGGATGCGTCTCTTTTGGGATGTCACACCGCGTGATGAAGAGTATGTAGTGTTACGCGTGAGATAGAATCACCCTTGCGTGCGATCGGAAAGGGGTGGTCAGAAGGCGTTCCACGGTTTGCGCAGAGTGGTGCAGAAAGCTGCAACTGCACCCATTTGGTGAACGGACCTCCAAAAACGAAGGGGCCGCCGGATGGATTCCGGTGGCCCCTGCTGCGTCCTGCCGTCCTTCGGTCCAGCGTTTGTCAGTTGCCACCCATGACACCGACGCCGCTGGTCTGCCCCGTGCTGTCCGACGCGGCCGTTGTGGTGGTGACCGGCGGCCCTTCACCCTCGCGATTGCCCCCCATGCCCCCCACCCCGCTACTCAGGCTTGGACCGTCCGGACCGACTGGACTGTTGCCCGCTTCACCGCACGCTGCCAGTACGCAGGCGAATACGAGTGCGGGAATGAGACGTGACGTCCGGCTCATGGGGCCTCCTTGCTAGTTCATGGTTCGGGCCGTGCTGATGGGCAAGGGGCGTGCCGTGCAAGCGCCACGAGGAAAAGGACGTTCACACGCCGGGCAGGGAAAATCCCGCACTCCCCCCGGGAATCCGAAAAGCGGCACGCAACAATTGTAGCGCTCCCATTAAGCCTACTCAAGTGCCCACCTCCAGCATCCGCTCCCGCACCTCCTTGACGTGAGCATCTGCTCCAAGGGAGCGGAACAGATCGCCCGCGAGGGCAAAGAAGCGCCGGGAATCCGACGCCGCGCCCTGCCGGGCCCGCAGCACGCCCATCTCGCGGGTGGCGCGCGCGCGCTCCAGCGTAAGGCTCACGTCGTCCGCAATGGCAAGGGCCTGTTGGAGATACCCTTCCGCTTCGCCAGGGTGCCCTTCTAGCCCGGCGAGCACACCCCGGTAGCGCAGCGTCTCGGCGAGGGTGGCGCGATCGCCCACCGCTTCGGCCGCCGCCTGCGCGCGGTCCAGGGTGTCGCGGGCCCGCGCGAGCTCGCCCACCTGGATCAGGGGCTCGGCGCGGTTGCAGTACAGCTTGGCCAGCGTGGGCGAGTGCGACAATCGTTCGCCGATCTCGATTCCCCGCCCGAAGTACACCTCCGCGTCCATCCACTCGCGCAGTTCCGTGCTCGCCAGCCCCAGGTTGCTGTACGCCAGCATGGCGTGCATGCTGTTCCCCGAGCGCACGAACGAGCCGATGCTCTCCAGGAACAGCGTGCGGGCCTCGCGAAACTGGCCCATGGCGTTGGCGATGACCCCCGCGTTCTGGCACGCCAGCCCCGCCAGGTCGTCGTCGCCCAGGTCCAGCGCCATCTCCAGCGCCAGGGGAAAGAAGCGGCTGGCCCCCTCCCAGTCGCCGCGGGAGTGCAGGATGATGCCCAGCACGTTGAGTGCGCGGGCGGCGCACTGGTCCAGCCCGTGGGCCTCGGCAATGGCCAGGCTGAGCAGCGCCAGCTCTTCCGCCTCGTCAAAGCGGCGCTGGTGGTTGCGCACCCGCGCCTGCCCCCGCAGCGCATCCGCCGCCGCCGCGATGGTCCGGTCCAGCACCGAGGCGCGGAATGCGAGCGCGTACAGGCGCGCGGCGGAATCCCAGTGGCCCAGCCCCTCCGCGTCGCCGGCGCGGTTCGCCAGGGCACGGGCATCGTCCGCGCGGGGGGACTGCGTGGCGCTACTCATACCCAATTCTCGGGTTGATTGTGCATTGACGTCTCAAAGATGCCTCACACGGAGGACACGGAGGCACAGACGAGTGGCCTTTCCTCGGTGACCTCCGCGCCCTCCGTGTGACACAGCAGTAAAAATACGGTGCACAAGAAATTGTGGGATTCGGTATCATGCGGATGATGCGGAGAACTGCAGAGACGACAACGGATTGGAATCGCACAGAGAAACAGAGGTAACAGAGGAACTTTCATCGTCCTCTGTTACCTCTGTTCCTCTGTGTGCGATCGTTGTTGCTGGTCTCATCGGTTCTCCGCGTACTCCGCGTACTCCGCGTGAGGCGATCTCTGGAAGCCGGAGTGCACAATCAACTCGAAGATCCGGTATCGTGGGCTGGCAGGCGCAGGATGAAGGTGGAGCCGCGCCCGGGCGCGCTGTCCACCCGCAGCTCGCCGCCCAGCAGGCGGGCCAGCTTGCGGGAGATGGGAAGCCCCAGCCCGGTGCCGCCCCGCGCGCTCGCGCCGGACACCTGCTCGAACTCGTGGAAGATGCGCTCCTGGTCTTCCGGCGCGATTCCGGGGCCCGTGTCGTTCACGCGCACCTCCACCCAGTGGTGGCGCACGGCGTCCTCGCCCTCCACGGAGTCCACGGCGGCCAGGGCCACGCTCACCGTGCCCCGGTCCGTGAACTTGACGGCGTTGCTGAGCAGATTGAGCAGGATCTGCCGCACCCGGTCGGCGTCGCTCTCCATGGCGGGGAGGGGGATGGGGGGGGTGACGGCGATGGACAGCCCCTTTTCCCGCGCCAGCGGCTCCACCGTCTGCACGGCGTCCACCACGGCGGCGTGCGGCTCGAAGGGCTGGATCACCAGCTCCAGCTTGCCGGCCTCCATCTTGGAAAGGTCCAGCACGTCGTTCACCAGGTACAGCAGGTTCTCCGTGGCCCGCTGGGCGCGCCGCAGGAAGGCCATGGACTCCGGCGGTAGCTGGCCCACCACGCCGTCCAGCAGCAGGGCGTTGTAGCCCAGGATGGCGTTCAGGGGAGTGCGCAGCTCGTGGCTCACGGAGGCGAAGAAGCGGTCCTTGGCGGCCGCGCTCCAGCGCAGCTCCTCGTTGGCGCGCTCCAGCTCGCCGGATCGGTCGGCCAGGGCGCCGTGCAGCCGCGCGTTGCTGATGGCCACGGCCGCGTGGCCGGCCAGGGTGAGCGCCAGCCGCACGTCGCGGGGCGTGACCTCGTACGGCCGCCGGTAGCCGATCACCAGCGCGCCGAACGTCTCGCCGAACAAGGCCAGGGGCACGCCCAGCCCCACGCGCATCCCCTCCGCCGCGTGGAACGGCTCGGGGACGCAGCCGTCGTCGCCCGTCTCCAGGGTGAGCGGCTTGCCGGCGCCGGCCACGCGCGCGGCGAACGGGTCGTCCACGGCGCCCCCCGCGGCGCGCAGGCCGGCGGAGGCCAGCGTGCGGATCTCCCCGTCGGAGGTCGCGCTTACGGTGACGTAGTGCGCGCCGAGAAGGGTGCGGGTGAACCGGGCCACCATCTGCAGCACCTCGTCGGTGTCCAGCGTGCGGTTGGCGGCCAGCCCCAGCACGTGCAGGGCCTCGCTTTCCTCCGCGCGGCGGCGCAGGGTGTCGCGCTCCTGCTCCAGGGCCCGCACCCGCTCCGCCTGCTCGCCCACGAACAGGAGCGCGTCCGCCACCCGCTTCCACGCGTCCCCTTCCGGCGGGTTCTCGCCGCCGATGATCACCACGGCGCCGCGGCCGGGCCCCGCGCCGTTGCGCAGGGGCAGCAGCAGGGCGTGCGCGCCGGGGTGGTGCGCGGCGTCGTCGGGAAAGCGGGGATGGAGTGGATGGAGCGCGGGGGCCGCCGCTCGAAGCGCCTCGGCGGAAAGCCGGGGGGATACGCCGGCGCCCGAGGGGTAGGCGGCCGCCACGGAGCCGCCGGAATCCACCCACACCGCGCACCGTCCCGGCGCGACCGTTTCCGCCAGCGCGCGGAGCGCGGTGGCGGGGTCGCCGCATTCATACAGACGGATGACGGTGTCGCGAAGGTCCATGCGGGCCCGCGGCGGGGGGTGTCCGGCGCGTCGGACGATCCCCGGAGGCGGGGAGCGGCAGTGTGACGCAGGGGGTGAGACGAACAAGGTAGCGAACCCCGCGCGCGCGAACAATCCACCCGCGTGTGCGAAGTCGCATTCGGCGCGTGCCGCGGCGCCATGCGGACGGTATCTCCAGCGAGTACGTCGCCGGGTTGAGAAACGGATTGCTCGCGAGAAACGGATTGCGCCGAGATGCCGCGCGGGCGGCACCGGATCCGAGCTTGCCGGGGGACGAAAAGGATGTAGCAGGAACACGACGCCCTTCGCCGGCCCCTGTTGTGACACTCCCAGGCGGAGGACGCGGAGAACAGGATGAGAAAACCGCAACAGCAATCGCACACGGAGGGGACAGGAGTACGACGGAACTTCCTCTGTTGCCTCTATTCCCCCTGTGTGATTCCCATCCGTGTCAGTTCTCCGCGTCCTCGGTGCCCCCTCCGCATCCGGCGGACGGAGCGCCCGGCACGCAATTGATTAGGAATGCGTGATGATCCCGTGCACGGAGCGAACCTTTCAGGCCCGCCGTGTATCCCATGACCGTCCAGCGTTCTCAAGACGCTTGACACGGTGGACGACCTGCTGAATATTCAGCATCAGCTGCTAGTTTATCAGCACGTGGACAGCCTCTCCCTTCATCCAGCTCCTGGATTCGCGATGTCTCTCCTCCGATTCTCCGCTGCCGCTGCGATCTCCGCGCTGCTGCTGAACGCCGCCCCCGCGCGGGCACAGACCCAGGCCGTCGCCGCCTCGCCCGCGGCCACGCGCGCGCCGGCCACCCTGCAGGCCACCCGCCTGCAGGGTGCGGTGCGCGTGGACGGGCGCCTGGACGATTCGGCATGGGCCGCCGCGCCGGCCACGGACGCGTTCACGCAGAGCTACCCCAACGTGGGCGCCGCGCCCACCATGCGCACCGAGGCGCGCGTGCTGTACGACGACGAGAACCTGTACGTGGGCGTGCGGATGTTCGACCCGTCGCCGGATTCCATCGCGGCCCCCCTGGCCCGGCGCGACGCCTCGGGCATCTACAGCGAGTGGCTGCACCTGATCGTGGACAGCCGCTACGACCGCCGCAGCGCGTTTCGCTTTACCACCAACCCCCGCGCCCTGCAGCGCGACGTGTACACCTACGACGACGGCGAAGAGGACGGCTCGTGGGACGCCGTGTGGGACGTGGCCGCCACCGTGGACTCGCTGGGATGGGTGGCGGAGTACCGCATCCCCATGAGCCAGCTGCGCTTCGGCGGGCAGGCGGCGGACGCGCGCACCTGGGGGTTCCAGCTCATGCGCGACATCGCGCGGCGGGGGGAGCGGGCGTCGTGGTCGCCGTGGACGCGCAACGACGCGGGCTTCGTCTCCCGCTTCGGCACGCTGACGGGGCTCACGGGGGTGTCGGCCCCGCGCACGCTGGAGATCATGCCCTACGCAAGCGCCCGCCTTACGCGCGCGCCGGGCGACGCGGCGGACCCCTTCTTCCGCGAGAACGAGCCGGGGATCGACGCGGGCGCGGACCTGCGCCTGGGGCTGCCGGCCGGCCTTACCCTCTCGGCCACCATCAACCCCGACTTCGGGCAGGTGGAGGCGGACCCGGCGGAGGTGAACCTGTCGGCGTTCGAAACGTTCTTCAGCGAGCGCCGCCCGTTCTTTACGGAGGGCGCGGACGTATTCCGCTTTGGCACCACGCGCGCGTTCAACCGGTACGGTTCGCAGGAGTACTTCTACTCGCGCCGGGTGGGCCGCTCGCCGTCGCGGGTGCTGCAGGGGCCGTCGTACCTGTTCGTGGACGCGCCGCAGCAGACGCGCATCCTGGGCGCCGCCAAGGTGAGCGGGCGCACGCCGGGCGGCTGGAGCATCGGGCTGATGGACGCCGTCACGGGGCGCGAGAGCGCGCGCTTTCTCCCCGCCGGGGTGGACGCGGAGCAGGAGCGGGCGCAGGTGGAGCCCCTGAGCAACTACTTCGTGGGGCGCGCGCGCAAGGACCTGAACGGCGGCGCCTCGCAGGTGGGCGTGCTGGGGACGGCCACCCACCGCAACCTGGACGACGAGACGCTGCGGGGCATGCTGAACCGCGACGCGTACCTGGGCGGCGTGGACTTCCTGCACACCTGGGGCAACCGGGCGTGGAGCGTGAGCGGCTACGCGGCGGCCAGCCGGGTGAGCGGGAGCACGGACGCCATCCTGGGCGGGCAGCGCAGCTCGGCCCGCTACTACCAGCGGCCGGAC
>DASQZE010000415.1:0-3355 GCA_035638875.1 Longimicrobium sp. | reverse complement strand
ACCTGCGTGGCGGCCGACATCTCGCCGACCTCGTCCAGAAAGAAGGTGCCGGCCTTGGCCGCGACGAACAGCCCCTGCTTGTCGCGCACGGCGCCGGTGAACGAGCCGCGCACGTGGCCAAAGAGCTCGCTCTCCAGCAGGTTCTCGGGGAGGGCGCCGCAGTTGATGGAGACGAACGGCCCCTCGCCGCGGTCGCTGATGGTGTGGATGAACTTGGCCAGCACCTCCTTGCCCGTGCCCGACTCGCCCGTGATGAGCACGGTGGAGTCGCTGGGCGCGACCGTTTCGGCCGTCTTGAGCACGTCGATGAATCCGCGGCTGCGGCCGATGGGGCGGGTAAAGTCGCCGCGGTCGCGCCGGCGGATCTCCGTCTTGAGCGCCTGGTTCTCCTTCTTGAGCTGCCGCGACTCCGCCGCGCGGCGGCAGATGGCCACCAGCTCGTCGTTGCTGAACGGCTTCTGGATGTAGTAGAAGGCGCCTTCGTTCACGGCGCGCATGGCCGTCTGCAGCGAGGCCTGGGCGGTCATGAGGATGACGGGGAGGGAGCGGTCCATCTCCTTGGCCGCCAGCAGCACCTCCAGGCCGCCCACGTTGGGCATGCGCACGTCGCTCAGGACGACGTCGGGCCGCACCTCGGCCAGCCGGTCCACCCCCGCCTGCCCGCCCACCGCCGTCTCCACGATGAAGCCCTCGCGCTTCATGAGGATGCGCAGCGTGTCCAGGATCGCGGTCTCGTCGTCGATGATCAGGATTTTCGGCTCGCTCACGGCCGTTCTTTCGCTCTGGCGTGGTCGTTCTTCGGCTTCTCATCCGCCGAGAAGCTGCTACTGCAACAACTGCGACGGCGTATTCGGGCGTGTCCGCCGGCGGCACGCGTCTTCGCCGCGGCGGAGGTCCGGAAGCCCGTCCGCCGTCTCCGGGCGGGGGCCCTCACCCCCCGGCCCCCTCTCCCGTACACCACCCGTCGGCACCCTCAGGTGCCTGCCCCGTACGGGAGAGGGAGAGAACTTCCGTCGCGGCGCGGGCACTCCGCACGGGCGAGGGCCCCCCTCCCCGACCCTCCCCCGCAAACTGCGAGGGGGAGGGAGGATTCACGGCGGATGAGGACGGATTTCGCCGGCAGCCGGGCGCCCCTCCCCCGGCCCCTCCCCGCGCAAACTGCCGCGCGGAAAGGGGAGACCTTCCGTCGCGGCGCGGGCTCCCGCTTGCGCCCGTCCTCGGTCTGCCGCCGTACAGCTCCGCTTCCGCGACCGTTCTCGCACCCCGCCCGACGGTGTCCCGCGTACCCCACGGCACTCGCCCGTGCCGGACCTGTCGGCGAAGGCCGACATCGCGGGTCATTGCCGCGAATTCATTCGCCGGGCCTCCGTGGCCGCACGAAGTCCGCCTCCCCGGCCTGAATCCGCCGCTACCCACCGTCCCCTGTAACCTGTCCCCCGCAGTTCCCCCCCTACGCCGTGGGGAGCGCCGGCAGATAGAACGCGAACGTCGCGCCCCACCCATCTCCCCGCGACTGGTCCACGAACACGGCGCCGCCGTGCGCATCCGCCGCGCGCTGCACGAGCGCCAGTCCCAGCCCCGTGCCGCCCGGCCGCTCGGTAAAGAACGGGTCGAAGACGTGCTCCACGTGCTCCTCCGGCACGCCGGGGCCCGTGTCGGAGACGCGCAGGCGGACGGTGGTCGCGGCGCCCAGGCTGGGCGCCAGCAGGTCCGTCTCCGCCACGTCCACGGCGATCTCCACCCGCCCGCCGGACCCCGCCCACTGCACGGCGTTCAGCGCCAGGTTCAGCACGGCGCGGTGCAGCAGGTCCTCGTCGCCGTGCACGGCGGCGCCGTCCGCGCCGGGATCGATCACCAGCGACACCTGCACGCCGGAGGCCTGGGGGTGCGCGTCCACCACGTCGATGGCGTTCCGCACCAGCCGGGCCACGTCCACCCGCTCCGTGGAGCGCAGCTTGACCCGTGCGAAGTCGATGAACTCCGTCAGCAGGCGGCTCAAGCGGTCGCTCTCGCGGACGACGAGGTTGCCCAGCACCGTCCGGTCCTCCGCGTCGATCCGGTCGCCCGTGAGCTGCTCGGTGGCGCTGCGGATGGAGGCCAGCGGGTTCTTGATCTCGTGCGCCAGCGACGCGGACAGTTCCGCCACCGCCTCCAGGCGCTCGGCGCGGCGGTGGAGCTGGTCCATCCGCTTGCGCTCGGTGATGTCCTGGAAGATGGCGGTCACCGACGGCGGGCCGCCCTCGTCGCGCTGGATGAGCGTGGTGCTCACGCCGAACACCATCCCGCCCTCCGTCTCGTCCGTCTCGAAGCGGCGCACGGGGGTGCGGGTCTCGGACGACTGCGCGATCACCCGGCCCAGCCCCGGCGCGATGGCGTCCAGCTTGGCGACGAACGGGCGGCCCAGCCAGTCGCTGGCGCGGATGCGCAGCAGGTCCGCCGCGGCGGGGTTGATGAACGCCAGCCGCCCGTCCCCGCCCACCGTGATCAGCCCCGTGGCGATGCTGGCCAGCACGTCCTCCGTGTCCAGCCGCAGCAGCCGCAGCTCCGTCTCTACCTCGCCCAGCACGGCGCCCGTCTGCCGCAGCCGGTCGCCCAGGAAGCCCGTGGCCAGCGCCACGACGGCGAAGAGGGCGATCTGCAGCAGGACGCTGGCGTCCACGTGCCCCGCCGTCCACACGATGTCGGCGAAGAACAGCAGGCTCACCAGCACGCCGATCAGGATGCCGCCCACGAACGGCAGCAGGATGGCGGCCGCCACGATCACCAGCACGAACAGGGGCGCGAAATCGCTTTCCCGCCCGCCCGTCAGGTGGACCACGGCGGCCACCAGCAGCACGTCGAACACCACCTGCGCGTACAGGAATCCGCGGCCGGGCGTGTGCCGGGTGAGGTGCGTGTACCAGAACGCGACCGCCGTGAAGGCGGCCCCCAGCACCAGGATGAGCGTGGCCGCCAGGGTGGTGCTGGCCGGCACGGTGTTCCACGCGACGGCGGCGGCCATGAAGATGGCGCCAGCCAGGCACAGCCGGATGAGGTACACCCAGGCGAGGATGCTGCGCTGCTCCGGCAGCCGCCCGGCCGAAAAGCGCGGCCGGCTCACGGACCTCCCGGCGCGCGGGACGTGCAATGGTGCAAGGACGTGCCTGGACGTGCTGATCGCATGAACGTTCCCGGTGTGGCGGCGCCGGACGGGCCGGCAGATCGTGAGCGTGTACGTGGATTGTGGGACGGCGGTGCGCCCGGGGCAAGGCAGGGCGGGACACGGCTGACCGGATAGGTGCCGTCGCGGCGCGGGCGGTGGCCCTCCCCCGGCCTCGCGTAGGCTCGTCCACCCCCTCCCGCAAACTGCGCGGGA
>DASQZE010000414.1:0-7151 GCA_035638875.1 Longimicrobium sp. | reverse complement strand
CCCAGCTCGTCGGCAAAGGCCAGCTTGCGGCCCAGCGCCTCGCGCGCGGCGTCGTCAAAGCCGGCGTAGAGCTCGAACGGGCTGATCCCCACGCCAAAGCGCACGCCCAGCTCGCGGCAGCGCGCGGCCAGGGCGGCCAGGTTCTGCGCGTCCGCCTCGGGATGCGGCTCCTTCCAGCGCCGGCGCAGGTACAGGTCGGCCTTGGGCGCGTAGAGGTAGAAGCGGTAGCCGTGCGGCGCCAGGAACGAGACCGTCTCCGCGCGCTCCTCCCACGTCCACGGCCTGCCGTAGAAGCCTTCGATGGTGCCGAGCTCTACATCCATCCCGCTGTTCCGTGTGCGTCGTGAAAAGTCGGTCGTCGTGTGCGTCGGGTGCCTGCGCGGTGTCACGCCTCCAGCCCCGGCGATTGAAATCGCGGCACCGAAAACGTGATGTCGGCCTTCGCCGGCGGCTCCTGCCGCACGCCGTCTCACATGCCCGCTGGCAGGCCGTTCGCCGCCGTCGCGACACCCTGCGCCCGAAGAGAACCCACCGCGCCGCGTCCGTCAACTCGGCTGCCGTCGCGTCCGCCGCG
Source organism: Longimicrobium sp. (assembly GCA_035638875.1). Classification (GTDB taxonomy): domain Bacteria; phylum Gemmatimonadota; class Gemmatimonadetes; order Longimicrobiales; family Longimicrobiaceae; genus Longimicrobium. The sequence goes on along the minus strand of DASQZE010000414.1, from coordinate 6,577 downwards.
GGCGGAGTGCGTGCACCGGGGCGGAGGTCATGGATCGCGGAGCAGATCCTTCGGTCGCGCGCAGGCCTGTGTGCACGGTCGGGTCCACGAGTGCGCTCCCTCAGGAAAACAACCGCGCGGTGGATCAAACCGGTGGATGGATGCAACCCGATGCGGAGGACGCGACGCCCGGGCGGCCCGTGCCGGAATGGTGTCGGCGGAGGCCGACAGTGTGATGTTGTAGCCGCGATGCCGCGATTTCAATCGCTCCCGTCTGGCCGCGCGCCCGTCTCCCTCCGCCGCTCTCCCGCGCCCGTCTCACTCACACACACTCTCTCTCTTTCCGCCGCGCTCCCGCGCCCGCCTCCCTTCCGCCGCACTCCCGCTCCCGTCTCTCCTTCGCTCCTGTCTCTCCTTCACGCCCCGCCTTCACCCGCGCCCGGGCTCCATCACCGGCGCGAGCTCCGCGTGCCGCGCGAACACGTCCGCACCCAGCTCCCGTACCTCGTGCTGGGGGGCGTCGCGCAGCAGGGCGCCGATGCGCTCACGGGACGCATCCAGCACGCGCTCCGGCACCTGCCCGCCCACCGCCTCCCGCGCGATGGCCCGCGCGAGGTCGATGGCGCGGCTCGTGTCCGTCCCCGCGCCGGCGAGGGTCAGGATGTCGCCGCCGGCAACGAGAAAGCGCGCGGCGTTCTCCGTCCAGCGAAAGCGCTCCGAGACGGCGCCCATCCCCACGTCGTCCGAGAAGACGACGCCCTCGAACCCCAGCTCGCTCCGCAGCAGCCCGCCCAGGATCCGCTCCGACAGCGTGGCGGGATGATCCTCGTCCATCCGCGGGATGAGGATGTGCGCCGTCATCACCGCGCGCACGCCGGCCTGGATGGCGGCGGCGAACGGCGGCAGCTCGCGGCCGCGCAGCGTATCCAGCGTCGCATCGATCACGGGCAGCGCCTCGTGCGAGTCCACGCCCGCGTCGCCGTGCCCGGGAAAGTGCTTGGCGCACGCCAGCACCCCGCCGCCCTGCAGCGCCGCGATGAACGCCGTCCCCGCCATCGCGACCTCCTCCGGCGTGGTGGCGAACGCGCGGGGCCCGATGATGGGGTCATCCGGATTGGAGGGGACGTCCATCACCGGCGCGAAATCCAGGTTCACCCCCAGCGACGCAAGCTCCACGGCCATCGCCGTGCCCACCTCGCCCGCGCGATGGGCCCAGCTGCGCGCGTAGTCGAAGTGGGTGATGGGCGCCGGCGGCCGGACCACGCGCCCGCCCTCGTGGTCCATGCAGACGAGCACCTGGTCCGCCTGCAGGCACTCGCGGGCGTCGTGGAGCAGGCGGCGGTGGCGGGCCAGCCACACATCGTAGTCCTCGCCCGCCGCGAAGTTGCCGGCAAAGAGCACGATGCCCGCGGGGCGCAGCCGGTCCAGCAGGTACTTGTCCTCGTCCGCCAGCACGGCCGCCGGCCGCAGGCCCACGACAAAGTGCCGGCCGAACTCGCGCGCATCCGCGTAGCTCATGGTCCGTCCGCTGGTGGGGAAGGGATGAGCGATCGTGCGCCGCGCATCATCCCGATTCGCATGGGCATGATATCGACGGACCCGGATCGGGCGCCATCGGTCGCGGTCAGGGAACAGGGAATGGGGATGACAGGCGGGCGCCATCACACCGGATCCGCCATCCCTGTTCGCATGAGCCGCGCAAACGATTCCGGTGACAAAGAGTGTTGTGATGTGTCGTGTCAACGACGGCAATCTCATGGAAATCCGCCCTTCGGCGTGCGCTTTACGCTAGCGGGCAACCGGCTCCCGAGCAGCGGACCGCGTGCGGCAGCGATTCGCCCAGCGTGATCGTCGCGCACAACAATTCACGACGTAAACAGTTGTGTTTGCGCGAGGTTCCCGTTAGCTTGTGGCACTTCCCCCCATACCCTCGCCGGCTCCGAGCGCATCGGCACCGCACGGCGGAACATCCTCAATCCGGAGAGCGTCCCATGAGCCTGGCCATCGAGAATCTGACCGTCGAGTCGTTCGTCACCTCGGGTTTTTACCAGGACGCGGATGCCATTGGCGGCGGCAGCGTTGCCCCGCAGTGCATCGTGTACGTGAGCGACTGCGTGGAGTGCCTGTAATTCGTCCGCGCCGCGGATGAACGAAGCCCCGCCTCTCGTGCTCGAGGCGGGGCTTTTTGCGTGCGGTGGGAAGGGGGGGCGCCCTCCGTCGCGAAGCCGTGCAGCGTTGACGGCACGGCGCACACCCTCACCCGTGCCGGACCTGTCGGCGAAGGCCGGCATCACGTTTTCGGAGCCGCGACTTCAGTCGCCGGTGGCCGGATGCCGGCTCACCTGCACGATCCTCAATCACGGCCGGCGACACTCCGCCGTGGTGCACCCCCTCACCCGTGCCGGACCTGTCGGCGAAGGCCGACATCACGTTTTCGGAGCCGCGACTTCAGTCGCCGGTGGCCGGATGCCGGCTCCCCATGCATGATCCCCAACCCCGGCCCGCGACGCTCTGCCGTGGTGCACCCCCTCACCCGTGCCGGACCCGCCGGCGATGGCCGGCATCACGTTTTCGGAGCCGCCACTTCCGACGCCCGGGGCTGGGTGCTGCGTATTCCGCTCGCAATTCGCCGCGCCCGGCTGCGGTCCAGCTCGGCCTTGAGGCCGGCGTAGTTGCCGGGATCCACCGGCATCATCCACTCCGCCACGCGGTTCAGCGGGCGGCGGGCGGTGCGGGCGCCCAGGTCGCGCAGCAGGTCGTCGATGTAGTGGAAGTTGAAGGGCACCACGCACGTGCCGCTCGCCGTCCCAAGCGGGCGGTGGGCGCGCAGCCACGCCCAGCGCGCCCGCACCTCCTCCAGCATCCGCTCCCGGGCGGGGAGCCGCAGCTCGCCCATCCACAGCCGCGCCGCCCACCGCGCGCCGATCTCCGACGTGAGCTGGCTGTACAAGCTGCTGTTGTATCCCACGAACGCCAGCCGCGGCACGTCCGGGTGCACCAGGTTGCGGTAGAGATGAAAAATCCCCGCATCGTCCTGCACCGTCCGCCGCACGTCCTCTTCCAGGAACGGCGCCTCCTGCCGGAACCCTGTGCCGAATACGACCGCGTCCGTCTCCACCGACTCGCCCGTATCCAGCTCCACGCGGCCGGGATGCAGCGCACGCACGCCGGCCTGCCGCGCCCCCAGCCGCCCGTCGCGCACGGCCTCGTACAGCCCGTCCGTGGCCAGGCTCAGCGCGCAGCTCACCACGTCTTCGATGCGCGCCTCCGGCACCATCCCGGCCGCGCCCAGGCGGTGGGTGGCGCGCAGCGTCGCCTCGACCCCGCGCCAGAACAGCCACACGCCGGGCGCGCCGGCGGTGTGCAGCACCTTCTCCACCCCGCGCAGCTCGCGGCCGCGGAACAGCGTCTCGCTGAAGCGCGTCGTAAGCACGTAGCGCAGCGGCACCACGCCGAAGAACTTCTTGGGCATCTTCCACGTCGCGTGGCGAAACACCAGCGTCGTCTGGGCCGCCGCCGGGAGCGCCGCCATGGCCGCATCGCACGCGCTCTTCGCGCCACCGATGACGACCACCCGCTTCCCGCGCACGATCTCCGCGTTGTTGAGCTGCGTGCTGTGCAGCACCGTTCCGCCCGCGTCGCGAAACGCATCCAGCCCCCGAAATCCGGGGATGTGCGGCTCGCAGAAGGTGCCGTTGCAAATGGCCAGGAAGTCGAACCGCTCCGTGCGCGTTCCGCCGCCGTCCACGGAGCTCGATCGCACCGTCCACCCGTCGCCGGCCGGCGCGGCGTGCCGCACCTGCGTGCGAAAGCGGATGTGCTCCGTGACGCCGAAGTGGTCCGCGTACGCCGCCAGGTACGCCTGGGTCTGCTCGCCGGAGGGGAACTCCGGGTAGGTGCGCGGCATGGGGAAGTCGGAGAACGCGTAGGTGTCGCGGGGGTTCTGCGTGTGCAGGCCGGGGTAGCGGCGGGAGCGGGCCCACACGCCGCCCGCCTCGTCGTCCTTTTCGAAGAGCGTTACGTCGAAGCCTTCCTCCAGCAAGGTCTTGGCGGTGACGAGGCCGCTGAGCCCCGCCCCGATGATGCCAGCGCGCATGGTGCCTCCGTGGGGGATGAGGTGTGCTCCCTCTATCCGTGAACGCACCACGCCGCACGGTTTGAGACAGATCAGGGACGAAGCGTACAAACGCGTGATGAGCGGTCGGAATGGGACGGTCTGCGGACGGGTACGGATGGGGTGGATCGGGGTGGGTGGGTCTGCGCGTGAGGATTGAGGATCGGTGGGATTGGGATGGGGTGGATTGGGATGGTCGAGTCTGCGCGTGGGAATTTGGGGATCGGTGGGATTGGGATGAGGCAAGCGGGCGAGCTTCCGTCCCCGGCGATTGAAATCGCGGCACCGAAAACGTGATGTCGGCCTTCGCCGACGGGTCGGGCGCGGGGGAGGATGTGCACCGGGGGTGGAGGGTCGGCGGGCGGGGTTTGGGATCGAGCAGGGGGGCAGGGCTCCGTCCGGCCGGGCGAATGGATTCGCGGCTTCGCGGCAATGAACCCGCAATGTCGGCCTGCGCCGACAGCTCGTGCACCGGGCAGGGGAGTGCACCGGAGCGGGTTTCAGCAGTTGAAGCCCCGCACGGACGCGCCAGCGGCCGGGGCGGGGCTTATGGCTGTCCCAGCGGCGGCTTTAGCCGCTCCGTCCGGAAGCCGGCGACGATGTCGGATGCTTGCGGCGTCCCCTCAGGCTGGGTGCCGGTGCCGGCGACACGCCCCCCATGCTTGCGCGCACCGCCCCGGATTGGCAGACTGACGGTGCGGCGGGCCGTCCGGGCCGCGGCGCGTCACCCAGCCGATACACACGAAGACGATGAGCGACGAGAAGAGCGGGCGGGACGTAGAGAAGGTTTACTCCACGGGCCAGTTCGTCGAAAAGCTGCGCCGCCTGGCGGATGCGCTGGAGAAGGGGCAGCCCTTCATCATCCAGGTGGCCAGCCAGCGCCTCAAGGTCCCCGCCGACGCGCAGATCAGCGTGGAGCACGAGCAGGAAGGCGGCGACCACGAGCTCGAGTTCCAGCTCACCTGGTCCGAATCCGCCCCGAACTGATCGCGCCTCACGCGCAGACGCGGATAACGCCGGGGGCGCGAAGACCAATATCTTCGCGCCCTCCGCTATTTCGAGAGCGAAAGGAAGCGGGGGATGATGGTGATCCCGCCGTCTGCTCCTCGCTTCTCTCTCTCGTTCTGTTCTCCGCGTCCTCCGCGTCCTCCGCGTGAGGCCTGCCGTAGAACCCGGCTACCTCAGGATCTTCGATTCAGCACACGCGGCCCCGACCTCGCCGGTTCCGTCCGCCGCGTCCGCCACGCCGGCAGGGAGCCAGGCGGCGCGCAGAACGTCCGGCTCCGCATCGACGCCGCGCGCGCGGGCAAAGCGGCGCAGGATGCCCCGGATGCGCGCGTCCGCGGCGGCGTCGATCAGGGCGCGGACGGCCGCTTCCCCGTCCGCCACGGGCGACAGGAACGGGTTGGCGCACACCAGCATCGTCCGCGTCCGCAGCGCCTCCTGCCGCGCCGATTCGATCTCCGCAATCTGCTCCCGCACGGACGCGTCCAGCGACGCCACGTCCACCAGGCTGCGCCACGGCCGCCGGCGCAGCGCGGCCCCGTCGCTGCCGGCCGCGGCCACCTCGCCCATCAGCGCGAACGGACCGGGCGTACGGCGGGGGCCCCAGCGCAGCCGGAACTCCGCCGCCTGCGACTCGGGCAGCGGCGACGCCACCATCAGCAGGGGCAGGAATGCCTCCGCCCCCTCGCCGCGTGCGTCCGGCGCCACGGCCGTGCCGTGGCCCGTCAGCACGTCGTCCTGCAGCGACGACAGGTAGCCGTTGCTGCGCCCGCGCGCCGCCAGCGTGGACGTCACGAATCCATCGAACAGGCGCGCGAACACCTCTGCCGGCCGCTCGTGCCGGCCGCCCTCGGGGCCCGCGCGCGGGGCGGAGGGAGTTCCCAGCGGCAGCAGGCGCACGGCGGCGGCAAAGTGGTCCGCGTCCGGCCGGTGCAGGGCCAGGTCCGTGGCGTAGGCGCCGCGCCGGTTGTAGCGGTCGCGGCCCACCTGCCAGTCCAGGTCGTGCGCCACCTCGTGGGCGATGGTCCCCGGCCCGCTCGCCGGCGGCAGGTGGATGCGCCGCGACGCCGGGTAGTGCAGGGCGATGGCGGACCCCTCGCGCCCCGTCCGCCCAAAGCGGAACGACAGCCCGTGCAGGTCCAGCCCCGGCAGCACCGACTCCAGGTCCGTGAGCGACTCGGCCAGCATCCGCCGGTAGTACGGCCGCCAGTGCACCGGCACGTCCCCGTCGAAGCCCACGGCCGCCAGCCCGTACGCGCGCTTCAGGTCCGCCTCCATGGGCGCGGGAAAGCCGGGGTACCACACCGTCTCCTGCGCGTACGCCCGCTGCGCCACCGCGGCCTCCATCGCCACGAGCGCCGCGCGGGGATGCGGATCGTCCCCGTCCGCCAGCCGCGCCAGCTCCGCGGCGAAGCGCTCCTCCGTCCGTCCCCGCGCCAGGAACTGCTCCACGCCGTCGCTCCCGCGGAAGGCGCGGCG
>DASQZE010000413.1:0-1813 GCA_035638875.1 Longimicrobium sp. | reverse complement strand
CGTAGACGGCAAAGCGCATGTTGCCGCCGTCCAGCACCCACAGCGTGCCGTCCGGCGCCCAGCTCATCCCCGCGATGCCGTTGAACTCCTCCGGTCCGCCGCCCTTGCGGCCAATGCTGCGCACGTGCGCCCCGGCAGAGTCGAAGACGCGGATCTGGTGCTGTTCCGCGTCCGCCACCCACACGCGGCCCAGCGCGTCCAGCTCCACGTCCGAGATCCGCGCGAACTCGTCCGGTCCGCCGCCATCCGCCGTGCCGATCCGCACCTCCTCCTCCAGCCTCCACGCCTGCCCTTCGCGCCACGCGCCGGGTGATGCGTCACGGGTGTTCGCGTCCGCGCCGCCACACGTAGCGGAGAGGCCCGCGAGCGCCGCGGTGATCATCATCATCGAAGTCGATCGATAACGGCGGAGGGAGCCTGGATACATAAAGGCGGTGGCGGATCGGAGGGAAGGGAAGGCAGCGGGAGCAGGTGAAACGGAATGGGGGGAATATGCGTCTCCGCAGCCCCGAAGCCTCATCAGGTCGTGGTTGCAGGAGCGGCCTGGATGCGTCAGCCGCCGGACGGGGAGCCGGGAGCGGGAAGCGCCGCGTTCTCGTAGATCTCGCGGAGGGGGATCTCGCATCCAACAGACGTGAGCTCCAGGGATGCATCCCCGTCGCTGACGGTGGAGAGCGTCCAAAACTCGCCCGCGCGGACGAACCGCTCCACCAGCACGCGGTCCTGCGCCACCAGCACGTATTCCTGGAGCGACTCGATTCCGCGATAGTGCAGGAACTTGTCGCCACGGTCGTACGCCTCCGTCGAGGGGGAAAGCACTTCGACGATCAGCGCGGGATTCATCAGCGTGTCTGGCGTTCCATCCATGAACCGCGGCTCGCCGCAGACGGCGGAGGCGTCCGGATACGTGTACCGGCGCCCGCCCGCGACCTGTATGCGCAAGTCGGAGATGAACGCCCGGCATGAACCGCCGCGCAAGCGTGTGCGCAACTCCGCGAACACGTTGCCAGCAATGGTGGCGTGCACGCTGCTCGCACCCGTCATTGCGACGATGCGGCCGTCCAGGTACTCGCTCTTGAACTCCGCGTTCCGCTCGAGCGCGAAGTATTCTTCCGGGGTATACCGCGTCAGGGCTGCCGCGGCCATGCTCTCCTCTCGGACCGGGTGCGATCCGAGTGTAAACGTGTGCTGCCGCACCGCACAAGTGCTCGAAGTGAGGCCGCAACGAATGCGCCAGCGGGGGAACGCACCCGTGGCGCGGCTGGCGCGAATTGCCGGCCGAGTTCGCTGACTGTGAGCAGAGCCGATCCTGTCATCCCGGGGGAGGCGCCGCGCATGCCTGGCGCGTGCCGGGTGCGTGTGCGCCGGCCGCGGCATTACCCGCCCGCACGGGTGGCCCGGGGCCGGCCAGGAAACAGTTTCTGCAGCGCGCCTCCACCTGAAAGCTGCCGCCGGCGACCGGCGCGTCGTGCGCTTTACCGTCCCGGCTTCAGCAGGTGCATGACGATGATCCGATCGACGCCGTCGGCGTCCCGCGTAACCGCGGCCATCCGGTTTCCGCGGATTGCGGGAGACGGCGTCGTGAGCAGCGGGGCCGGTGCCGTGACCTGACCCAGGAACGCGCCGTCCCTCCCGAACACGTCGAAGGTGGGCCGCTCGCGGTAGAGGTAGGTGGGAGCTACCCACAGGTACCCCTCGTCATCCGCGAAGAGGCTTTGCAGGTGCGGATACCGATCGGGGATTCGGCGGGGATCCAGCTTTGCCCCGGCCTCTTCCAGCCAGCGGTAGTTCTCCAGGATCCGGGTCTTGTCCG
>DASQZE010000412.1:0-3994 GCA_035638875.1 Longimicrobium sp. | reverse complement strand
CCTCGCCGCCTCGCGCGTTCACATCCGCACGCCGCGTGGACGGGAACTCGTGACCGTCTCCACCTTCCGCCGCGCGCCGGACGTCGGCATCTTACGAGCAGTCATCCATCGCACTGACCCGCGCCACCGTACGACCATGATCAACCGCATCGCGCTTTTCCCGCTGCTCGGCTTGCTGGCCGCGTGCGCCCCGGGTTCGGCGGCGCCGGGGGAGGCCCGGCCCGTGGGGCCCACCCCGGAGCAGATCGCACGAAAGCCCGCCCGATTCGAGGTGGTGGGGCGGGGGCCGGTGCTGCACACCCGCAGCACGGACCTGTGGGCGTTCCGCGGCGTGGACGGGCGCGACTACGTGTACACCGGCACGTGGGGCGCCTGCACCGGCTGCGTGGGCAACCGGCTGTACGTGTGGGACGTGAGCGATCCCGCCCATCCCGCGCTGACGGATTCCGTGCTCGTGGACGCGCAGTCCGTCATGGACGTGGCGGTGAACGAGGCGCGCACCGTGGCGGCGTTCGGGCGGCGAGGGGCGGAGAGCCGGCGCAACGGCGTGGTGCTGCTGGACCTGGCCGATCCGGCCCACCCGCGGCAGCTGGGGGAATACTGGGAAACGCTCACGGGCGGCGTGCAGTCGGTATACTTTTCCGGCGACCGCCTGTTCCTGGTGGACGCGGGGAACGCCGAGATGCGCGTGCTGGACGTGAGCGACCCGCGCGAGCCCCGGCCCATCGGCCGCTGGGGAGTGCCCGACAACCCGTCGCGCTTTCTCAGCGACCTGACCGTGGACGACGGGCTGGCGTACCTGGCATACTGGGACGACGGGCTGGTGATCCTGGACGTGGGCAACGGGGTCAAGGGAGGCACGGCGCAGCAGCCGCGGCTGGTGAGCCAGGTTCGCTACCGCACGGAGTGGCGCAACCGGACGTACGGCAACACGAGCTACGTGTTCCCCTACACCAACGGGGCGGGCAAGCGCTACGTCTTTGTCTCCGACCAGATCTTGCCCCTGGGCGCGGACCTGAACCGGCGGCAGGAGATGGGCGGAATGCTGCACGTCTTTGACGCCAGCAACGTGCAGTCGCCCGTGATGGTGGCCTCGTACGAGGTAGCGGGGTACGGGGTGAGCCGGTTCTGGGTGCACGGCGACACGCTGTACGCGGGCACCAACAACGGCGGCCTGCGCGCGCTGGACGTCTCGGGCGACCTGCGGGGGCGCATGCAGCGGCGCGAGCTTGCCGTGCTGGCCACGGGCGATCCGCGGGGGTTCGTCCCCAACCTTACCTTTACCTGGGCGGCCATGCCCCACAACGGCCTGGTTTTCGCCACGGACTTCAACTCGGGGCTGTGGGTCACACGGCTGGTGCCGGGCGGGCAATAGCCCGTTCGGCCCCTTTCGCACCACGGCGCCGCCTGCTACCATGCGGCTCGGTTAGACCGCGCCAGCCAACAGGGGAACTGGGGATGATGCAAGAAGAGGAAAGGGACGACGAGAAAGAGATCGTCGACCGGCCGCCCAACGCACTCACGGACAGCATCCGCGACCGGCTGTTCAAGTCGCGCACGCTCATCATCAGCGGTGGGATCGACCAGCAGCTCGTCAGCAACGTCATCGGCCAGCTGCTGGCGATGGCCGCGGCGGGCGACGAGCCCATCAACATCTTCGTAAACTCGCAGGGCGGACACGTGGAGTCGGGCGACACCATCCACGACGTCATCCGCTTCATCAAGCCGCGCGTGCGGATGATCGGCACGGGGTGGGTGGCCAGCGCCGGCGCGCTCATCTACGTGGCGGCGCCGCTCGAAGACCGCTACGCGCTGCCCAACACGCGCTTTCTGCTGCACCAGCCGGCGGGCGGCGCGGGCGGCACGGCGGCGGACATCGCCATCGAGGCGCACGAGATCATCCGCATGCGCGAGCGCATCAACCGCATCTTCTCGCGCGAGACGGGGCAGACGCTGGAGAAGATCGAGCACGACACGCACCGCAACTTCTGGCTGAGCGCCGAGGCGGCCAAGGAGTACGGCCTGGTGGGCAAGATCATCAACGGCATCGACGAGCTGGAGTAGCACGGCCCGGCGTTTCGCGGGCGCCGACAGGGCGCGGACCGGCTTTCCGGCTCCGCGCCCTTTGCTCGATGGGGCTCGCAGGAGGGCTGGCGGGAGCGAGGAGGGCTGGCGAGAGCGAATGAATTCGCGGCTTCGCGGCTACAACTTCACGCTGTCCGCCTCCGCGGACACCACGGCGGGGGCGTGCCGGGGGGGGCGGGCATCACGCCGATTTGTTTTCCTGAGGGAGGCGCCGGCGGATCCTGCCCGTGCCGTCTCCATGGCACCGACCGAAGGATCTTCTCCACCCGTGCACGACGCCCGCCCATCGCATCCGCGGCCAGCCGGGACGAACGACGCGACGACCGGCGTCCGATGGATGTCGCGCGACGGACTTCGGCGCGCGTGCACGGCGGCGGCGGTCGTGGTGCCGATGGGGATCGCGGCAGGGGCGCTGGCCGTGGACGGTCGCGACGCACGGGTGTTCCTGCTGCTGTACATCGCACCGTTCTTCGTCGCGTTCTTCGCGTGGGCGCGCATCCGCGTGGACGAAATCGGGAACACGAGCGCGGGCGCGCGGGCGGTGGATGCGCTCGCGACCGTGCTCGCGGGCGTCCGCATGGCGGGCCCGTTCGTGCCGGCGAGCGGGCACATGCTGTTCTTCACCTACTCCGCGCTGGCGACGCGGTCCGTGCCGTACCGGCTGCTCGTCCTCGCCCTGGTGGCGGAGACGACGTGGTACAAGCTGTTCGTGTGGGACGACTTCGCGTCCTGGGCGCTCGGCATCGCCGCGGGGCTCACGCTGGCCGCGGTGCGCCTTCTCATCCACCGATCCACCCGTTCCGTGCCCGTCCCATGAACTTCGCCGACTTCGAGCGCCGCGCCGAGGAGATGTTCGAGTCCATTCCGCTCGAGTACCGCGGCGGGGTGGAGTACGTGATGGTGTCGGAAGAGGCCGTGCCGCACCCGGAGATCGCGGAGGTCTGGACGCTGGGCGAGTGCGCCACGGGCGAGCTGGACCTGGGCGACGACGTGCCCGACAACGTGCGCTCCGGCGTGCACCTGTACCACGGCTCGTTCGCCGCGCTCGCGGAGCAGGACCCGGACTTCGACTGGGAGGGCGAGCTGTACGAGACGCTGACCCACGAGATCCGCCACCACCGCGAGTCCACCGCGGGCGAGGACGGGCTGGAGGATTTCGATTACGCGGCGGACGAGAACTTCAAGCGGCGCGACGGCGTGGCGTATGACCCGCTCTTCTACCAGAGCGGCGAGCCGCTGGAAGCGGGCGGCGGCTGGGAGGTGGACGGCGACGTGTTCGTGGAAATCACCCTGGGCGCCGCCGAGTTCGAGCGCATGGAGGAGATCCACGCCGACGTCGCCGGCCGCCGCGTCTCCATTCCACGCCCGGAGGCCATGGGCGACGTCTGCTTCATGTACCTGGAGGAGTTCCGCCCGGAGCCGGCGGAAACGGCCGTGGTGCTGGTGCGCCGGCGCGGCGCCATGGAGTCGCTGCGCGGCATCTTTCACCGCGATGCGCCGCAGGTGTTCGAGTGGAGCGTGGCCCCCGGCGACTGGCTGGTGGAGGACGAGGACGGCTGATCGCCCGCGTGCGATCCCGAGAACCGAATCGGCTGCGTCCCTCGCGAGGCGCAGCCGATTCGCGTTCTCCTACCAGGTATCCGAGCTGAGTTCTAAGGATGGCCTCACGCGGAGAGCGCGGAGGACGCGGAGGACAGAATGAAAACACAATAACACAACAACAATCGCACACGGAGGGGACAGAGGTAACAGAGTACGACGGAAGCTCCTCTCGGCCTGCACGATCGGAATCATACCGAATCTCGCAATTGATTGTGCACCTGGATCTCAACTGCTGTCTCACACGGAGGCCACAGGGGGCACGGGGAACAAACGCTTCGCTTCCTCCGTGTAATACCGGATATCCGAG
>DASQZE010000411.1:0-8828 GCA_035638875.1 Longimicrobium sp. | reverse complement strand
ACGACCGGGTCGGGACCTGCTTCGTAGATTGCAAGGATCTCCTCGCGTGTCATCGTCGGCTGGGTTCCTTTGAGGCGAGGTTGATCTCTTTGTTTACCTCTGATGCAGAATCCGTGCGAAGACCTGGGCAGTTACGCGGCGAATTCATTCGCTCTGCTTCTCGTCCGCCGCCGCTGCTGGTATCATCCAGTTGTCACCGTCACGACAACGAAAACGGGCGCCGGAGCATCTGCTCCGGCGCCCGTTTCCGCCTGGCTTCGTCTTCCGGACCGGCTCAGGCCCCGGCGGGGGCCGTCCGGGCGCCCGCGTCCGCGCCCATCGGCTCCGACATCGACCGCGAGCGGACCCGGTACCGCGCCGCCCTGCCCGCGGGAGGATAGATCCAGACGAGCAGCGGCGTGGTCATGAACGTGGTCACGAGCGCCATCAGCACCATCATGGTGAACAGCGCGGGCGAGATCACCCCGATCTCCAGCCCCACGTTCAGGATCACCAGCTCCATCAGCCCGCGCGTGTTCATCAGGATGCCCAGCGCCGCCGACTCGCGCCACGGCATCCCCGTGAGCCGCGCTGCCACGGTGGAACCGCCGAACTTGCCCGCCACCGCCACGGCCACGATGAGCGCGCAGTAGCCCCACATCTCCGCCCCGCTCACCAGCCCGATGCTCGTCCGCAGCCCCGTGAAAGCAAAGAAGAGCGGGAGAAAGAGCACCACCGTGAAGTCCTCCAGCTTCTCCGTCAGCGCGCCTACGAACCCCTCGCCCTTGGGCATTACCGCGCCGGCCAGGAAGGCGCCGAACAGGGCGTGGATGCCCAGCCACTCCGTGGCCCACGCCGATGCCAGCGCCACCAGCAGGATGAGCGCCAGCATGTCCTGCGACACGACTCCGCTCAGGCGGTCGTACTTGCGCTCCAGCCCCGCGAAGAGCCGGCGCGCGAAGACCACCATCACCAGCATGAAGGCCGCCGATCCCGCCACGGTGATCCACAGCGGCAGCCCCGTGCCGTCCGCGCGCACCAGCACCACCACGCCGGCCAGGATGCACCACGCCGTCACGTCGTCCACGGCCGCGCAGGCCAGGGTCACGGCCCCCACCCGGGTGCCCATCAGGTTGCGCTCCGTGAGGATGCGCGCCAGCACGGGGAACGCCGTGACGCTCATGGCGGCGCCCATGAACAGCGCGAACCCCGTAAAGGTCACGCTGCTGTCCGACAGGCGCGGGTACAGGAAGACGGCCAGCAGCGCACCCAGAAAGAATGGGACGGTGATGCTCACGTGGCTGGTGACCACGGCCGTGTGGCCGCGGCCGCGCAGCAGCCCCGGGTTGAGCTCCAGCCCCACCAGGAACATGAACACCAGCAGTCCCACCTGGCTGATGGAGCTCAGAAAGCCCAGGCTGGCCGGCGCGAACAGCTGGGCCGAGAGCTCCGGCATCACCCAGCCGAAGAACGACGGCCCCAGCAGGATGCCCGCGACCATCTCGCCCATCACCTGCGGCTGGTGGATGCGGCGGAACAGCAGCCCCACGCACCGCGCCGCGATCACGATCACCCCGATCTGCACCAGCAGCAGAAGCAGGTTCGGCATCAGTGGGCTCCCTTTGCGCCCGGGCCCGTGTTCTGCGCCAGGCGCACGGCGGTCCAGCGCAGGGAGGGGCACGCCGGCCGGCCGGGCTCCGACAGCACCGCCGTCAGCCGGTGGGGGTCTGCGTCCCTGTCCAGCGCGGCGTGCAGCTCCATCGCCCCCGCGCGGCCGCACTCGCTTCCGGGTGACGAGGCCGCGGAGGTCCCGGGGTACGCCACGAGCGAATCACCCCGGAGCCGGCCCGACAGGTGGTGCGGGCCAATGTCCACGGAAAGGTACGTGCCGGACTGCTGCACCTCCAGTTGCGTGGGATCGGCGCCGCGCGCCACCACCGGCGTGAGCGCGGCGACGGTGCCTGTCCCCGTGGCGATCGTCTGCCAGGTCCCGTCCACGGGCGGGGGCGCCTGCAGCTCCCGCCCTGCGCGCAGCACGCCGAGCAGGCCCGCCAGCGGCAGTCCGACCAGGAAAACGTAGGTGAGCAGCGACCGGGTGGTCGGAGGGTTCATCGCCATGTGCAGCAGGATCGGGCCAGGGGAGCGGACGGCAGCAGGAGCGGCTTCCGTCGCCCGGAGCGGGAACGGAAGCGCGGCAGCCGAAAACAGGTACTGGAAGTGTGAATTCTGTAAATGATTCAGAATGAACGTTTGGCGACACAAATGATAATGGAAAACCCCTGCACTTGCAACATTTTTACGTATGTAGCCGTAGGGATCGCATCGTAAAATCTGTAACGCTCATGCGTTCCACCATTGCGCCAGCGTTCGTTTCGTGCCGCATGTGCACCGATTTTTACACCGTGACCCTGCACGGGGCTGCTCGCGTGCCGTCGCGGCGGGTCATTCGGCGAACCGACGGCCAAGCCGCCTGCCGTCTCGCGGACGCCGGCTGACCGATCCGGACTCACGGGGAAGGGAGGATGCTGGCAAAGGCAGAGGCTGGTCCAGAGCGAATGAATTCGCCGCAACGACCACACGATGTCCGCCTGCGCGGACCGTCCGTCGCGGGGTGAGTGCCACGCCGCCGGCCGCACTCGTGTCCGGGACGGTTTTCTCCCCTCTCCGCGAGGAACGAGCGGGGAGGGGCCGGGGGGCCGGCGGGGGAGGGGCCGCCCGCCGCCGCCGCGATCCATCCTCATGCTCCCGACCCGCAGTTCTCCCCCCTCCTGCCCGCGAAGCGGGGGAGGGGGGCCGGGGGGGAGGGGGCTCCCGCCCGCTGCACGTCCTCGCGCCTCTCGCGCATGATCGCGGTTCTCCCCCTCTCCACGAGGAACGAGGGGGGGCCGGGGGGTGGGGGACGGGTGGGGGACGCAGTTGCCGTGGGAGCCGGCCGGTTGAAGCCGTCGCCCCTCCGTCTCACCAATGGCTCTTCCGACAGCCAGCCGGCCCCCCACCCCCGGAACCTCCACCGCCCGCCGGGTACTACGCCCCACGCCGGAGAGGGGAAGAATTTAGCACCCGCACGCTGCTCCCTATTTCGCCGTGGCGCCGGACGCGATATCCTCACGGCAACGGATACCTTCACCAGACAAGGTCAGCACGATGAAACGCCTCGTTCTGCTGCTGAGCCTGCTCGCGGCGCCCGCGGCGGCGCAGCAGGTCAGCATTCCCCACACCACCTTTACGCTCCCCAACGGGCTGCGGGTGATCGTGGCGGAAGACCATTCAGCGCCGCTTGCCGCGGTCAACGTGTGGTACCACGTGGGCTCGGGGTACGAGCGCACGGGCCGCACCGGCTTTGCCCACCTCTTCGAGCACATCATGTTCGAGGGGAGCAAGAACGTGCCCGAGGGCGACTTCGACAACTGGCTCGAGGCCGCGGGCGCCCGCAACAACGGCAGCACCACCACCGACCGCACGAACTACTACGAGGTGATGCCCAGCAACGCCGTGGAGCTGGCGCTGTGGCTGGAGGCGGACCGCATGGGCGGGCTGCTCGATGCCATGTCCCCCTCCAAGCTCGAGGGGCAGCGCGGCGTGGTGAAGAACGAGCGCCGGCAGAGCTACGAGAACCAGCCGTACGGGCTGCTGTGGGAAGAGGCGTACGCCCGCCTGTATCCCCAGGGCCACCCGTACTCCTGGACCACCATCGGCTCCATGGCGGACCTGGACGCGGCCCAGCTGGAGGACGTGAGCCAGTTCTTCCGCACCTACTACGCGCCCAACAACGCCTCCATCGCCATCGTGGGCGACGTGGACCCGGCGCAGGTGCGGCAGTGGGTGGAGCGCTACTTCAGCTGGATCCCGCGCAACGCCGAGGTGCAGCGGCCCACCAACCCCATGCCGCAGCTGGCCGCCACCACGTACACCGTTCGCGAAGACCGCGTCACGCTCCCCGAGCTGACCATGATCTGGCGCACGGGCACCCGCTTTTCGCAGGACGAGGCGGCGCTCAACGTGCTGGCCGACATCCTGACCGGCGGCAAGAGCTCGCGCCTGTTCAAGCGCCTGGTGTACGACGAGCAGGTGGCCGCGAACACGACCTCGTGGAACGACGCGTCCCTCATCTCCGGCGACTTCTGGATGCGGGTGCGCGCCAAGCCGGACGTGGACCTGGACGCCATCGAGGCGGCCGTGACGGAAGAAGTGGCCCGCCTGGCCGCGACGCCCCCGTCGCAGCAGGAGCTGGAGCGCGCCGTCAACGGCCGGGTGACCGGCTTCGTGAGTGCCCTGGAGACGGTGGAAGGCAAGGCCGACCGCCTGAACGACTACCTGTACTTTACCGGCAACCCCGACTTCGCCGAGCAGGACCTGGCCCGCTACCGGGCCGTCACGCCCGCCGACATCCAGCGCGTGGCGCGGCAGTACCTGGCGGGCCGCAACCACGTGCTCATCAGCATCGTGCCCACGGGCAAGACGGAGCTCGCCGCCCAGGAGAACCAGTAAGATGAAACGGACCATGCTTTCCCTGGCGGCCGGCGCCGCGCTGCTTTCGGCCGCGCCCGCGTTCGCCCAGCCGGGATTCCCGACCACGCCGCCCCGGCCCCAGGGCCAGCCGCGCATCGACATCCCCGATCCGCAGCGCATGCGGCTGCCCAACGGGCTCACGGTGATGTACGTGCGCCAGGCGGAGCTCCCCGTGGTGAGCGCCGTGCTCGTGACGCGCGGCGCCGGCAGCGCCGAGGAGCCGGGCGAGCTCACGGGGCTGGCCTCGTTCACGGCCGGCATGCTGGACGAGGGCGCGGCCGGCATGGACGCCCTGGCGCTGGCCGACGCGCTGGACCTGCTGGGTGCCTCGCTGGGCACCTTCGCGGGGACGGACGCCGCGCAGACCAACCTGTACGTCCTGAAGCAGAACTTTCCCCGGGCGCTGCAGCTGATGGCCAACGTGGTCATCCGCCCCGATTTTCCGGAGCGCGAGATCAACCGCGTGCGCGACGAGCGGCTCACGGCCCTGGCCCGCGCCCGCGACGAGGCCACCACCATCGCCAACAACGCCTTCGCGTCGCTGGTGTACGGCGGGCAGCACCCGTACGGCCGCTTCTCCAGCGCCGAAAGCACCCGCGGGCTGGACCGTGCCCGCGTGCAGGCGTTCCACGCCAGCCGCTACCGCCCGGAGAACAGCACGCTCATCCTGGTGGGCGACGTGGACCCGGCCACCATGCAGCCGCAGATCGCGCAGGCGTTCGGCGGATGGACGGCGCAGGGAGCGGGGATGCAGATCGCCGCACCGCCGGCCGCGCCCAGCATCGGCCGCACGACGGTGTACCTGATCGACAAGCCGGGCGCGGCGCAGTCGGAAATCCGCATCGGCCACCCCGGCGTGGCGCGGAGCAACCCCGACTACTTCGCCCTGCAGGTGATGAACACCATGCTGGGCGGCACCTTCACCAGCCGGCTGAACACCAACCTGCGCGAGACGCACGGCTGGGCGTACGGCGCGCGGAGCAGCTTCCAGATGCTGCGCGGCGAGGGCCCCTTTACGGCCGCGTCGGGCGTGCAGACCAACGCCACGGACAGCGCGCTGGTGGAGTTCTTCCGCGAGCTCGACCGTCTGCGCACGGAGCCCGTGTCGGCCGACGAGCTGCAGAAGATCAAGAACTTCGTAGGCCTGCGCCTTCCGGACCAGCTGGAGACCACGCAGGACATGGCCGGGCAGCTGGCCAACCTGGAGACGTACGGCCTGGATGCATCGTTCTACGACGACTTCGTGCAGCGCGTGATGGCGGTGACCGCGGAGGACGTGCGGCGCGTGGCCAACCAGTACGTGCGCCCCGGGAACTCCGTGGTGGTGATCGTGGGCGACCGCTCCAAGGTGGAAGCCGGCATCCGCGCCGCCAACGTGGGTCCCGTGGAGATCCGCGACGTGACGGAGTTCGTACGCTGACGGACGAAGGAAAGTGCGTGAGTGCGGAAGTGCGTTAGTGCGGTAGTAAAAGACGGAGATGGATGGGATGCGGAGGGCCGGCGACGGTTCTCCGCATTCCTGTTTGTGGGGGGATGGGTCGATGCGGGGAGGCGGGCGCCGTGCAGCGGGCTGAGGGCCCCCTCCCCCCGGCCCCCTCCCCGCTCGTTCCTCGCGGAGAGGGGGAGAACTGCGCATCAGGCGGATGTACGCCTCCGGGCCGGGGCCGGGGTGCATACCCTCTCCCACGCAGTTTGTGGGAGAGGGTGGACGAGCCTGGGCGAGGCCGGGTGAGGGCCCCCGCCGGCGCCGGGCACACCCGATGAACCTGGACGGACGCCACTCCCGCACTCACGCACATCCGTACTCACGCACTTCGTCAACGGCTTGCGGCGGCGCACCCTGAGCGTCTATTCTACCCGGCTCCCGCGCACTCGTAACCCGGTCCGTCCTGAGAATGTCCGACCCGTTTCCGAGCGGTGGTCCCATGCTGCTGGCCGGCACGGCCAACCGCCCGCTCGCCGAGGAGATCGCCAGCTACCTGCAGTGGCCGCTGGGCGAAGTGACCATCAAGAAGTTCGCGGACGGCGAGCTGTTCGTCCGCATCGACGAGAACGTCCGCGGCCGCGACCTGTTCATCATCCAGAGCACCACGCCGCCGGGCGACAACATCATGGAGCTGCTGCTCCTGATCGATGCCGCCCACCGCGCGTCGGCGGCCCGCATCAACGCCGTCATCCCCTACTTCGGATACGCGCGCCAGGACCGCAAGGACCAGCCGCGCGTGGCCATCGGCGCCAAGCTCATGGCCAACATGGTGACCACCGCCGGGGCCGACCGGGTGCTGTCGGTGGACTTTCACCAGCACCAGATCCAGGGATTCTTCGACATCCCCGTGGACCACCTGTACGCCGCGCCGGTCTTTACGCGGTACTTTCGCGAAAAGCACCTGGACAACCTGGTGGTCATCTCGCCGGACGTGGGATCGGCCAAGATGGCGCGCGGGTTCGCCAAGCGGCTGGACGCCACGATGGGCATCATCGACAAGCGCCGCCCCGCCGCCAACGTGAGCGAGGTGATGAACGTCATCGGCGAGGTGGAGGGCAAGGACTGCCTCCTTTCCGACGACATGATCGACACGGCCGGCACCATGGCCGAGGCCGCGCGGGCCCTCAAGGAGCGCGGCGCCAACGACATCTACGCGTGCGCCACGCACGCGCTGCTCTCCGGGCCGGCCGTGGAGCGGCTGAGCAACGCGCCGTTCAAGGAGATCGTGGTCACCAACACGGTCCCCGTCCCGGAGGAAAAGCGCTTTCCGCAGCTCACCGTGCTGTCGGTGGACGAGCTGCTGGGGCGCGCAATTCGCTACACGCACAGCAACGAGTCGGTAAGCTCGCTGTTCGAGTAGCCAACGTTCTTTTTCATCAGAGGGCAGGGCGGGGGATGCGACCGGATGGTCGCGGCCGCCGCCCGCCGTGATCCAGGAGGTTTTCAGATGGCAACCAAGTCCAGGCTCGGAGCCACACCCCGCCAGGAAGGCGGCAAGGGCGTCGCCCGCAAGCTGCGCAGCACCGGCCGCGTGCCCGCCGTGCTGTACGGCCACGGCGAAAAGGCGCGCTCCCTGTCCGTGAACGCCCATGAGCTGGGGCTGCTGGTGGGCGCGGTGAACGTGGAGAACACCCTGGTCACGCTGGACATCGACGGCGAGGGCCCGCAGGACGTGCTCCTGCGCGAGGTGCAGATGCACCCCTACAAGCCGGAGCCCCTGCACGTGGATTTCTTTCACGTGAACGCCCGCGAGACGCTGCACGTGAAGATCCCCGTGCGCCTGCACGGCACCCCGGTGGGCGTGCACACGGACGGCGGCGTGCTCGACCAGGTGCTGCACGAGCTCGAGGTGGAGTGCCTGCCGGGCAACATCCCGGACTCGGTGGAGATCGACATCTCCAACCTGGTGCTGGGCGAGTCGGTCCGCGTGAGCGACGTGCCCGCCGTGGAGGGCGTCAAGTTCCTGCAGGACGGCGAGCTGCCCATCGCCAGCATCGTCGCGTCGCGCGCGGCCATCTCCGAGGCCGACGAGGCACCCGCGGAGCCCGAGGTTCTCAAGGCCCGCAAGGACGACGAGGGGTGACCCATCGCGGGACTACTGGAGCGCCTTCGGGCGCTCCTTTCCGCGCGCGGGGAGGATGACGTGGCTGGGGCCAAGGTGATCGTGGGGCTGGGCAACCCCGGCCGCGAGTACGAGAACACGCGCCACAACGCGGGCTGGTGGCTGCTCGACGAGCTGGCCCGCGGCTGGGGCGTCCCCAAGTTCCGCGTGGAAAAGACGCAGGCCAACGCCACCACGCGCGTGGAGCCGTTCCAGGTGCGGCTCATCAAGCCGCTCACGTACATGAACCGCAGCGGCGGCGTGCTGGTGCCGCTCAAGCGGATGAACGCGCTGGACCTGACCCGGGACCTGCTCGTGATCGTGGACGACGTGGCGCTGGACCCCGGGCGGGTGCGCTTTCGCCCGTCGGGGAGCGCGGGGGGGCACAACGGGCTCAAGTCCATCGAGCAGACGCTGGGCACGAAGGACTACCCGCGCCTGCGGCTGGGGGTGGGGCAGAAGCCGGAGGGGATGGACCTGGCCGCCTGGGTGCTGGGCGGGATGCCCAAGTCCGACCGCAAGCTGCTGGAGGAGCGCTTTCCCGACCTCGTCCGCGGGGTGGAGGTCTGGATGCGCGACGGCATCGAGGCCGCCATGGACGCCTGCAACAACTGATACCATTTCTCTTGATTATTTGTTCACTTCGTTTACATTTGGTTCACCTTCAACCGGAGGCTGGACCGATGTCGCAATGGGATTTCCCGCCGATCAAGGAATCCGCCGAGGAACTGCTCGTCCTGCTCAAGCATGAGC
>DASQZE010000410.1:0-3041 GCA_035638875.1 Longimicrobium sp. | reverse complement strand
GAGTAGATCCTTCGGTCGCGCGCAAAGGATTGTGCACGTTAAGGTTACCCGCGTGCGCTCCCTCAGGAAATCAAGCCGAGTGTTTGAAGGCCGGGTGGAATCTTAAACACACTCTAAGGCCGGTGCCGCCCCGGGCACAGGCCTTTGTCCGCGGAGGCGGACAGCGTGAAGTTGTAGCCGCGCGAATTCATTCGCTCCTGTCTGCGCCGTCGCTCCCGCCTGCCCGCCTGCCCTCCTGCCCTCCTGCCCTCCTGCCCTCATGCCCTCCTGCCGCTTGCCCGCCCATCGCCCATCGCCCATCGCCCCCGGCCTCCTCACCCCGTTGCCTCGGCAGATGCCCGTGCTCGCTCACGGCTCGATGCGAAAGGCGTGGCGCGCCTCCGTCCAACCGTCTTTGCCGGGGGTGATGGAGCGCTCGGCGAGGCGCACGTTGCCGTCGGCCGCGATGGTGAGCACGGTGGAGGCGCGGGTGCCATAGGCCTCGCTGCGGATGAAGGGCGGCGACAGCAGCCGCTCGAACTCCGTGCCCACGCCCGTGTTGGGCAGGTCGTCGTCCGCGGCGACCACGCGGTTGCCCAGCATCTCCCACAGGCCCGACTCCCATCCATCGGCCGCCGCGCCGGATGCCCCGGCGAGCGCGTCCGCCATGGCCTGCCGCGCGCGCACCACCTTGGGCCAGGGCGTATCCAGCAGGTGGTTGCTCAGCCCGTACACGCCGGGCTCCAGCCGCCGCACGCCCTCCGCACGGTTGGAGAGGTAGAACAATCCGCCCGCATCCCCCACCAGCAGGTTGAACCCGTTGTACGCCGCCATCCGCGCCGACAGCTCGCGCGCGTACGCCTCCGCATCCGCCCCGCCGCGCAGGAAGTCCGCGACGAGCGCGCCGCGGCTGGGCGCGCTGGCCCGCTGCGCGAAGCCCGGATCGCGAAAGTTGGTGACGGCGGCGAACCGGCCGGCGCGGGTGACGCCCATCCAGGTGCCCCCCTCGCGCAGGTCGCGGCCGGCCAGCAGCTCCGGCGCGTCCGCCCACCAATCGGCCGGTGCGGCAGGGCGGGCGTAGGCCTCGTCGCGGTTGGCGGCGACGACCAGGCGAAGGGCAGGGTGCGCTTTCCAGGCAACGACGATCAGGCACATGGGCCAGTACGTTTCTTGAAACGGGGATGAATCCGAACGCGTAGGGGGCAGCGGAGTATCAAGGACGTTCCGGCCCCACGGACGCGGTCAGTACCCCGAACACTCGATCCCGAAGCATGTTAGCCTACCGCCGCCACTTCATTTCCCACGACCACGAGTGGGTGGTGTTCGTGCATGGCGCCGGCGGCAGCTCGTCCATCTGGTACCGGCAGGTGCGGGAGTTTCGCAAGAGCTTCAACGTGCTGCTGGTGGACCTGCGCGGCCACGGCGACTCGCAGCCTTCCGTCCTGCTGCCGTACGAGGGCGACCGCTACACGTTCGATGCCCTGGGCCGCGAGATCCTGGAGGTGCTGGACCACGAGGAGATCCCCTCCGCGCACTTCGTGGGCATTTCGCTGGGGTGCATCCTCATCCGGGCCATCGGCGAGATGGCGCCGGAGCGGGTGCGCAGCATGATCATGGGCGGCGCCATCATCCGGCTGAACCTGCGCTCGCGTGTGCTGGTGGCGCTGGGCAACGCGTTCAAGCGGGTGATGCCGTACATGTGGCTGTACCGGCTGTTCGCATGGATCATCATGCCGCGCAGCCGGCACCGCGAGTCGCGCACGCTCTTCGTGACGCAGGCCAAGCGCCTGTGCCAAAAGGAGTTCATCCGCTGGTTCCACCTGACGTACGGGGTGAACCCGCTTCTGGTGCGCCTGTTCGAGCAGAAGGAGCTGCCCATTCCCACGCTGTACGTGATGGGCGAGGAGGACTACATGTTCCTGCCCCCCGTGAGCCGCATGGTCAAGCGGCACACGGGCTTCAGCCGCCTGGAGGTGATCCCCGCATGCGGGCACGTGGTGAACGTGGACCGGCCGGAGCACTTCAACTCCGTTTCCATGGACTTCATCCGCGCGGCCGTCGCGTGATCCGCCGGCTGGCGGGCGCGGTTGCGTTGCTGGCGCTCGCCGCCTGCGGGGGCGATGGCGGCTACGGGCGCACGTCGTTCGTGGCCGCGGGCGACATCGCCAGCTGCTTTTGGCGCGGCGACGAGGCCACGGCGCGGCTGCTGGACGACATCGACGCGCCCGTGGTGGCCACGCTGGGCGACAACGTGTATCCCAGCGGCACGGACCGCGAGTTCCGGCAATGCTACCACCGCTCGTGGGGCCGATTTCGGGACCGCACGCGTCCCTCCGTGGGCAACCACGAGTACAAGACGAAGGACGCGGCCGGCTACTTCAACTATTTCGGCGAGCGGGCGGGGCCGCGGGGCAAGGGGTGGTACAGCTACGACCACGAGGGCTGGCACCTGGTGGTGCTGAACAGCGACGAGCCGCTGGACCGCGGCACGGAGCAGTACGGCTGGCTGGTACAGGACCTGGAGCGCAACCGCCGGACGAAGTGCACGCTGGCCTACTTTCATCACCCACGGTGGAGCAGCGGCAAGCACGGCGGCAAGGAGCGGGTGCTGGATGCCTACCGCGCGCTGTACGACGGCGGCGCGGACGTGCTGCTGACGGGCCACGACCACCACTACGAGCGATTCGCGCCGCTGGATCCCGTTGGCCGCGTGGACCCGGAACGCGGCATCCGCACGTTCGTGGTGGGCACGGGCGGCGCGCCGTCCTATCGGATGCGGGCCACGGAGCCGCACAGCGAGGCACTGGGCGATGACGTCCGCGGCGTGCTGCGGATGGTGTTTCACCCCGACCGGTACGAGTGGGAGTTCGTGGCCATCCCCGGCCGCCGCTTTCACGACGAGGGGCGCGGGGAGTGCCACTGAACGGGAGTGCGAAAGTGCGAAAGTGGTGCGGATGGGATCCAGGCGATGAGCAGCCTCCCGTCCTGAGCGGATGAATCCGCCGCTGGGAAAGCCAGAAGCCCCGTCTCGACGACGCTCACGCGTCGCCGAACGGGGCTTC
>DASQZE010000409.1:0-8912 GCA_035638875.1 Longimicrobium sp. | reverse complement strand
TTCCGTACTCAGATGCCCTTCTACGCGGATACGGCGGCTCATGCGGTCGCTCCTGGGGAGGGTAGTAGCAGGACTGCTCCCGACCCTCCACAATGTAAACGCCGCACTCCTAACCACCTACTGTTTTTACGGATTTGGTATCACACAGGGGGAAAGAGGACACGGGGAGCAGATCCAGTCTTTGCTGTCCTCCGTGACCTCTTTCCCTCTGTGTGAGACAGCAGTAACACTCCCCATGCACAATCAACCGTGCGATCCGGTATAACAGCGGGGTGGGCGCTCAGGCGCCCACCCCGCTTCTCGTTTCCGTACGCTGATCCGCCCGGCGGCGGATCAGGGGCAACGAATCAGGAGCAGCCCTCCACCCACTGCACCTGCGGCTTCTGCCCAGCGCGGAAGCCCTTCACCACGCGGCCGTCCGTCTCGAACACGAGCAGGTTCGTGGTGTCGCCCGCCGCGGCGGAGCGCACGACGAGGTAGTGGCCGTCCGTGTACTTGTGCGGCTCCACGGTCACCCGCCCGGGATACAGCTGCTGGATGCGCGCCTCCGCGTCGCCGATGCGCGCACCCTCCGCCGTGGCGGCGGTGCCGGAATCCACCTCCACGCGCACCACGCGCTCCCCCACCACCATCACCTGCACCCCCGCGGGCAGGCGGGCGGAGCGCGGGTAGTCGCAGCGGTCGGCGCCCTCCGAGTGGTCCGGGCTGTCGGGGTTCATCGCCAGGTCGCCGCCGAGCGCCGTCCGCGCCTCGTCCAGCGTCATCCCCACGCGCAGGGGGCCCATCCCGTCGTGGCGCATCACCCAGGCGGTGTCGGCGGACGCGGCAGGCGTCTGCGGGGGCGCGACGGAATCGAGGTCCGGCGCGGCGGCAATCGAATCTCCCTCCGCGACGGGGGCGGCGTCGTCCGCGGATCCGCAGGCGGCGGCAAACAGGAAAAGCGCCGTAAGCGCGATGGATCGCATGGGGTGTTTCCGGATGAGGGATGCAGAGCGCCCGCCTCGTACCGTCACGAGGCGGGCCATGTTTCACGCGGCGAGAACCGGGCCGCGGTTCTACAGGATCAGATCCAAGGTAATCCGGCCGTCAACGGGTAAGGACCGGAGCGAAGGCGGATCACCTGCCGCGGTCGGGTAGATTCCTCACTCGTTCCTCGTTCGGAATGACGGTCCGCGGCCGGTACGGACAGAGCGGCATCCACCGCCCATCAGGATGCCAGCCCCGCCAGCGCCCCCGCCGCGCCCACGCACTCCGCCAGGGCCGCCACGCCGTCGGGATCCACCTCCGCCTGGGCCTCCAGCGCGTGCGTGAAGAGCGCGTCCGCCGCCAGCAGGGGCAGCGCGTCCTCGCGGCCGCCCGTCGCCGGGAGGCGCGCGTACAGGGCCAGGGCGCCCGTCGCCAGCGCGTCCGGCACGGGCAGGGTCCCGTCCGCCGGGAGCGCGGCGAGCATGGCGTCCAGCAGCGCGGGCGGCGCGTCTCCCAGCCGCCCGCGCACCCACTCCGCCGCCGTCACGCCGGCGCGCCCGCCGCCAGCAGGGGACGGACGATCTCCACCACCTGCGCCATCGCCTCGGGCACGCGCGAGGGGTCGCCCACGCCGGCCTGCGCGATGTGCGGCTTGCCCCCGCCCTTGCCGCCCACCAGCGCCGCCACCGCGCGGACCACGGCATCCGCCTTGATCCCGCGCCGGATCAGGTCGTCCGTGACCACGGCGACGATCATGGGCTTGTCCTCCACGTCGGCCAGGACGGCGACGCCGCTCCCCAGCTTTTCGCGCAACCGGTCGCCCAGCGCCTTGGTGGCCTCTGCCCCGCCGAAGGTGCCCACATTCGACACCACGCGCACCCCATCCACCATCACCGCGTCGTCCAGCAGCACCTGCACCATGTCGCCGCCGCCGCTGGTGCGCGCCTTTTCCAGCTGCTTCTGCAGGTCGCGCGTCTGCTCCACCACCTGGCGGATGCGGGGGAGGAGGTTTTCCTCCTTCGTCTTCAGCAGCCCCGCCGCCTCGCGCAGGGTGGACTCGTCGCGGCGCACGCGCTCGAACGCCTCGCGCCCCGTCACCGCCTCGATGCGCCGCACCCCCGCCGCCACGCCGCTCTCGCTCGCGATGCGGAACAGGCCGATCTGCCCCGTGGTGCGCACGTGCGTGCCGCCGCACAATTCCATGCTTACGCCGGGGATCTCGATCACCCGCACCACGTCGCCGTACTTGTCGCTGAACAGGGCCATGGCGCCGCGGCCGATGGCGTCCTGGTAGCCCATCTGCGACACGCACACGTCCTCGTTGGCCCAGATCGCCTCGTTCACCAGCCCCTCCACCTCCGTGATCTCCGCCGGCGTCATGGGCCCGGTGTGCGCGAAGTCGAAGCGCAGGCGCCCGGGCTCCACCACCGAGCCCTGCTGGTGCACGTGGTCGCCCAGCACCCGGCGCAGGGCCGCGTGCAGCAGGTGCGTGGCCGTGTGGTTGCGCTCCGTGTCGCGGCGCGCCGGCTCCTCCACCTCCGCGCGCACCAGCCCCGGCGCAAAGTCGCCCTCCACCGTGCCTACGACGGCGATGCGGCCGGCCACCTTGCGCACCTCGTTCACGGCCAGCGTCCAGCCGTCGCCGCGCACGTGGCCGCGGTCGCTCACCTGGCCGCCGCTCTCGGCGTAGAACGGGTTCTCGCGCAGCTGCAGGGCAATGCGCCCGTCCTCCATCCGCCGGAAGGCCAGCACGTCCGTCTCCAGCCCCACGGCGCGGTAGGCCGCGTAGTCCTGCTCCGCGCCCTCCGCCCCCGGCACCTCTTCCCATCCCATGGCCAGCGCGTCCGCCTCCACGCCGATGCCCGCCTGCGCCCGGTCCGCACGGCTGCGGGCCCGCTGCGCCTCCAGCGCCGTGTCGAAGCCCTCGCTGTCCACCGTGTAGCCGCGCTCCGCCGCCATCAGCTCGGTCAGGTCGACCGGAAAGCCGAAGGTGTCGTACAGCTTGAAGGCGTCCGCCCCCGCGATGGTCCCCGAGCCGCCCGCGGGCGCCAGCTGGTCGAACAGCTTGAGGCCGCTCTCGATGCGCTCCAGGAACGCCACTTCCTCCGCCCGCGTGTTGCGGACGATGTACTCGCGGCGCGCCACCAGCTCCGGATAGGCCGCGCCCATGCGGTCGATCACCGCCTCCACCACCTCTACCAGCGTGGGCTCGCGGCGGCCCAGCAGCCACGCGTGGCGCACGGCGCGGCGCAGGATGCGGCGCAGCACGTAGCCGCGCCCCGCGTTGGACGGAAACACGCCGTCCGCCAGCAGGAACGCCGTGGCGCGCGCGTGGTCCGCCAGAACGCGGTACGAGACCCCCTGCTCCGTGTCGTACTCGTACGGAACACCGACCACGTCCACGGCGCGGGCGATGATGTCCGCGAACAGGTCCGTCTTGTAGTTGGCGTCCACGCCCTGCAGCACGGACGTCAGCCGCTCCAGCCCCATCCCCGTGTCCACGCAGGGCGCGGGGAGCGGGTGCAGCTCGCCGTCCGCGTCGCGGTCGAACTGCATGAACACCAGGTTCCAGATCTCCAGGAACTCGCCCTTTTCGCCCAGCTCCTCGAACTCCTCGCGCGAAACCTCCGTCCCGCGGCGCCCTTCCGGCCGCAGGTCGAAGTGGATCTCCGAGCAGGGGCCGCAGGGGCCCGTGTCGGCCATCTGCCAGAAGTTGTCCTTGTCGCCCAGGCCAAAGATGCGCTCCGCCTTTACGCCCGTGAGCTCCAGCCAGAGCGCGCGCGCCTCGTCGTCCGTGTGGTGCACGGTGACCCACAGGCGCTCGGCGGGAATGCCGTACTCCTCCGTGAGCAGCTCCCAGGCAAAGCGGATGGCGTCGCGCTTGAAGTAGTCGCCGAACGAGAAGTTGCCCAGCATCTCGAAGAAGGTGTGGTGGCGGGCCGTGATGCCCACCGCCTCCAGGTCGTTGTGCTTGCCCCCCGCGCGCACGCACTTCTGCGACGTGGCCGCGCGGGTGAACGGCACCTCCTCCATGCCCAGGAACACCTTTTTGAACTGCACCATGCCGGCGTTCACGAACAGCAGCGTGGGGTCGTCCTTGGGCACCAGCGTGGACGACGGGCGCACTGCGTGCCCCTGGCGGGCAAAGTAGTCGAGGAATCGGGAGCGGATCTCGTCGGCGCGCATGTATCCGTCAGGTCAGGGCGTGCGAAGGTGTCGAACACATCAACTTAACGCGGCGCGCCAGCCCGTCTCAAGGTGTGCGGAGGGGTGTGTTCGGAAGAAGGGGGTGGGAAGACGGTTTTGGGCGTGCCCCTCCGCTCCGCTCCGGGTCGGGCTGCGCGCGCCGTAGGCAACGAACCAGCCGTTGCCAACGGCGCCGAGCCCCCTGCGCGGCCGGCACGATACTGCTGTGCCGTCCGCTCCGGCGTCTCGGCCCTGCGGGCGCGCATCCCTCACGCGAACGGCGCCCCTCCCCCGGCGCCTCCCCGCGCAAACTGCCGCGCGGAGAGGGGAGAACGGCTCCGGACCGCCGGGTCCGCGCGGGGACCCTCACCCCCCGGCCCCGCATGGCTCCCGCTGCGCGCCGGCACTCGCCCGCGCCCAACCCCTCCCCCGAAGTTGGGGGAGGGGTCGACGGCCGTCGCGAGGAACGAGCGAAAGGCCGGCGGGGGAGAGGGCCCCCGTCGCATCGCGACGGCCCCGATTCATCCCAGCAATCCGTCCCCGGCCCCCATCCTGCCCCCTCCATCCCACCTCCAGGCGACCCCAAACACCGCGTTCCGCGGCTGCCGGTTGCGCAGGAGCGTCCGGAAGGCGTAAAATCGGGCCCCTGCGCGCGACCTTACCCCGCGCGCGCCGATCGGCGGTACCTTCCAGACGACGGTCCCACGGCCCCACCCGCCGCGCGGACCCCTGATTCCCTGATTTTTTCCAGAACGGCACTCGTGGACGAGCAGCGACCGGACGACGCGCGGCGGGGCGATCCCAACGCGTGGGAGCGCGAGATGGCGACGGACCTGGACGACCGCACGCCCGACAAGCCGCGCGGCATGCCCCTGCACACGAAGATCCTGCTGGGTCTCGTGCTGGGCGCCGTCACCGGGCTCATCGCCAGCGCCACGCTGGGCCCGGACCATCCGGGGCTCGCGTGGACCGTGCGCAACATCGCGCAGCCCATCGGCGGCCTGTTCGTGCGCCTGCTGCTGATGATCGTCATCCCGCTCGTCTTCTCCGCCCTCGTGGTGGGCGTGGCCGGCGTGGGCGACATCCGCAAGCTGGGGCGCGTGGGTGCCAAGGCATTCGGCTACACGCTCGTGGTCTCCGCCATCTCCGTCGTCATCGGCCTTACGCTGGCCAACACCATCCGCCCCGGCGAGCGCGTGTCGGCGCAGACGGCGGCGGCGCTGGAGGCCAAGTACGGCGAGCAGGCGCAGGCGCGCGTGGAGGCCGCGGAGGCAGGCAAGCCCGCCGCCAGGAAGCCGCCGCTTACCGAGGCGGTGGAGACGCTCATCCCCGCCAACCCCATCGCCAGCATCGCGGGCGACACGCCCAACCTGCTGCACCTGATGTTCTTCGCCCTGGCGCTGGGCGTGGCGGCCACGCTGGTCAAGGCATCGGTGGTGGCGCCGTTTCTCCGCGTGATGGACTCGCTCTTCGAGCTTTCGGTCAAGCTCATCGAGATCATCATGAAGATGGCGCCCATCGCCGTGTTCGCCCTGCTCTTCGCCAACACGGCGGGGTTCGGGCTGGACCTGCTGGGCACGCTCGCGTGGTTCATGCTCACGGTGCTGCTGGGCCTGGCCATCCAGATGTTCGTCGTGTACTCCATCTCCGTGCGGGTGCTGTCGAAGATCTCGCCCTGGGAGTTCTTCCGGCGCATCAAGACGGTGCTGCTCACGGCGTTCAGCACGTCGTCCAGCAACGCCACGCTGCCCACGGCGCTGCGGGTGAGCGAGCAGAACCTGGGCGTGCCGCCGCAGATCAACTCGTTCGTGCTCACGGTGGGCGCCACGGCCAACCAGAACGGCACGGCGCTGTACGAGGGCGTGACGGTGCTGTTCCTGGCGCAGATCGCGGGCGTGGACCTGACGCTGGGCGGGCAGCTGACCGTGGCGTACCTGGCCATCCTGGGGGGCATCGGCACGGCGGGCGTTCCGTCGGGGTCCATCCCCTTCATCATCCTGGTGCTGGCGAGCATCGGCGTGAACCCGGCGCTCATCGGCATCATCCTGGGCGTGGACCGCATCCTGGACATGTGCCGCACCACGCTGAACGTGGCCGGCGACATCACGGCCGCCACCTACGTCGCGCGCTCGGAGGGGTACCCGCTGCTGGACGAGCCGGGATCGGTGGCGCGTCCCGCGACTGCGGCGGTGTAGCGATCGCGCGCGGCTTCTTCCGGAACACCACGGGCCTGATCGACCTCCGCACGGACACGCGATAGGCGGATCGATGCCCGGACACCCTTTCTCACGATACGCGTGGGGGAGGGTGTTCTGCGT
The DNA here is from genome assembly GCA_035638875.1 of Longimicrobium sp. Taxonomy (GTDB): domain Bacteria; phylum Gemmatimonadota; class Gemmatimonadetes; order Longimicrobiales; family Longimicrobiaceae; genus Longimicrobium. Next base: position 2,442 of record DASQZE010000409.1, on the reverse strand, counting down.
ACGGGGATGAGGATCCAGGATGGCGGAGAAAGTGCACACGACGCAGTCCCGCCGACGCCCCCACCCGCTCGTTCCTCGCGACCTCCCCCAAAAACCCCTGGGGGAGGTGAGACTTGGGGATCGTGGATGGCGGAGAGGTGCACTGGGGCGGGGCCCGGGACCGGGCGATTGAAATCGCGGCACCGAAAACGTGATGTCGGCCTTCGCCGACAGGTCCGGCGCGGCTGGGTGCCGTGGGGTACACGGGCCTCGCACACAATCTCGCGGCGCGCATATCCCCCGTGCGCTGCGCGAAGTTCTCCCCCTCCTGCCCGCGAAGCGGGGGAGGGGGCCGGGGGGAGGGGGCCTCCGCCGGTGCACGAAGCTGGATGACGGGCACGACTCATCTCACCTCCCCAGGGTTTTGGGGGAGGTCGCGAGGAACGAGCGGGTGGGGGCGCCGCTCGAACGCCGCTTCTGCCGATGACGTTCTCCCCCTCTCCCGGCGCAGTTTGCCGGGGGAGGGGGCCGGGGCGGTGGGGGACGCAGTTTGCCCGGAGACGGAGCCGGGGGTGGGGCCCGCTTGACCACACCCGCCTCCCGCCTGCATTCTCACGCATTCACCGGAACGCATCCACGCACCCGCCGTCTCACCGGCCGCACCCGTCCGCATCCACATGCTCAAAAAGCTCCTCATCGGCCTGCTGGCGCTGGTCGCGATCCTGCTCGTGGCGCTGCTGGGCGGGCGCTGGTGGCTGGGGCGCTCGCAGGCGGACCCCGCGCGCGGCGCCGCGCTGGCCGGCCTGGGCGCGCCCGTGGAGGTGTGGCGCGACTCGCTGGGCGTACCGCACGTGTGGGCCCATGGCGAGGAAGACCTGTTCCGCGCCATGGGCTACGTCCACGCGCAGGACCGCCTGTTCCAGATGGAGCTGTTCCGCCGCGTGGCCGACGGCCGCATGGCCGAGATCCTGGGCGAAGGCCTCGCCGGCACCGACAAGTTCCTGCGCACCGTGGGCATGGGCCGCGCGGCGGCGGAGAACGAGGCGCAGCTGGCCCCGGAGCACCGCCGCATGCTGCAGGCGTACGCGGACGGGGTGAACGCGTGGATGCAGGACCATCCCGGCCCCCTGCCGCCGGAGTTCGTCACCCTGCGCTTCAAGCCGGAGCCGTGGACCGTCCGCAACAGCCTGTCCATCGCCAAGATCATGGCGTGGGACCTGGCGGACTGGAACATCGGGCTGGAGGTGCAGCGCGCCCTGGACGCCGTGGGCGATTCGCTCGGCGCGGACCTGCTGCCGCTCTATCCGGACTCGGGCCTGACCATCCTGGGCGCGGACGCCAGCTGGCAGGGCCGCGGTTCCACCCCGTCCGCCGCGCCGGCTGCCCTGCCCCGCGTTTCCGGGTCCGTACCCCTGCCGGAGGTGCCGCCGCTCGCGCTGGAGCTGCTGGAGACCGTGTCCGCGTCGCACGCCAGCAACTCGTGGGTCATCGGCGGGTCGCGGACGCGCTCGGGCAAGCCCATCCTGGCCAACGACATGCACCTGGCGCTGCGGGCGCCCGCCATCTGGTACCTGGCCGCGCTGCACGGCGGCGGCATCAACGTCACGGGGATGACGCTCCCCGGCGTCCCCGTGGTCGTGGCCGGGCACAGCGACCGCGTGGCGTGGGGCTACACCAACGCCATGGTGGACGACGTGGACCTGTTCGTGGAGCAGGTCGATCCCGCGAACCCCAACCGCTACCGCATTCCCGGCGGCGGCTGGGCAGACATGACCGTCCGCCCCGAGACCATTCAGGTCAAGGGCGGCCAGCCCGTCGTGCAGAACGTGCGCACCACGCGCCACGGCCCCGTGGTTTCCGACGTGGACAAGCGCGGCGGCGACCGCGTCCTGGCCATGCAGTGGACGGCCTACGCGCCCTCGTCGGAGGTCGTCGCGCTGCTGGGGATGAACCGCGCGCGGAACGCGGACGAGTTCCTGCGCGCCCTGGCCGGCTTCAACAACCCGCACCAGAACGTCGTCTATGCCGATGCGGACGGGCGGTTCGGCTACTGGATGGCGGGGCGCGTCCCCGTGCGCCGCGGCGGCAACGGCCTCCTCCCCGTCCCAGGGTGGACGGGCGAGGGCGACTGGACGGGATGGCTGGACTTCAACCAGCACCCGCACGTGCAGGAGCCGGCGGACGGCTTCGTCGTCACCGCGAACAACCGGCAGGTGGGGCCGTCGTATCCGCACCACATCACCGTCAACTGGGCCGAGCCGTGGCGGGCCGTGCGCATCCGGCAGCTGGTGGAGGCGGGGCGCAGCCTCACCGCCGCGGACGTGCTGGCGCAGCAGATGGACGTGCGCGACGTGTGGGCCCTGCGCCACCTGCCGCGCGCCGTGGCGGCCGCCGACCGCGCCGGCCAGGCCGACGCCGTTCCACGCGCGCAGCTCGCGGGCGGCGTCGGCCTGGCCGGCGCGG
>DASQZE010000408.1:0-4882 GCA_035638875.1 Longimicrobium sp. | reverse complement strand
AGGAAAGCAAAAGTGACCTGAGTACAACCCCTCCCCCGCAGTTTGGGGGAGGGGTCGCCGCGAGCCGCGAGGAACGAGCGGCGAAGACGGCGGGAGAGAGGGCCTCCCCGTCGCAGACGGGGCCTGCTTCCCGCAACCTTGAGGAACAGCCAAGCTGATTTTGCCATCCTAGAAAAAACGCGGATCCCGTCCCCTCGCCGGCAGCAACCGGTCTACCAGGGGCCTGATGCGTCCGGCGCGATCCGTACGTCCGTGATCGGCCATGGCGGCGCATGGCTCCGCCGGTACGGCGTGAGTGGAGGTCGCAAAACAGGAATGGGCGTGATCGCGACGGCCGGACGCGGATCGGACGGCGAGCGGCAGGGTGCCCGAGATCCTTGGTAGCGAGCCTGCTGCCGGCGCGGGGACGGCCATCCGCGTTTTTTGGAAGAGGCAGGATCGGCGCGGCGGAGGCGGATGTCTGCCCTGGCTCGATATCCACCTGATCGCGATCAGTAAGAGTGTGCCCGCGCGGGAACCCTGCGACATCACCGGAGCGGGGCCGACGTCGAGTTCAGGAACCAGCGTGGTGGCGCGCTGCTTGGAAGCGCGGAGGCTGTGGCGCCGTCGGATGATCCGAATCGCGTGCGGAATCGGGGTTCTTCCCTCTCCGCGCGCCGTTTGTGCGGGAGGGCCGGGGAGGGGCGCCCCGCCCGTGCCCGATCCATCCCCATGCCCCCGTTGACCGCCCTCCTATCTTCCCTCCGCGCCTCGATCCCGGTTCACCCTCACCCAATCGCGTTCCCATGCCGCCGCTGCCGCCCGTCCATACCGCGCACCTGGTCCCGGACCTGAACGCCGAGCTCATCCGCCTGCTGCGCGCCCTTTCCGCCGAGGAGTGGGACCGGCCGGCCACGCTGCGCTGGCGGGTACGGGACGTGGCCGCGCACCTGCTGGACGGCGACATCCGCCGCCTGTCCGCGGGCCGCGACGGCGTGGCCATGCGCCCGAACGTGCCCATCACCGGCCACGACGACCTGGTGGGCTGGCTCAACTGGATGAACGCGGAGTGGGTGGGCGTGGCGCGGCGGATGAGCCCGGCCGTGCTCATCTCGCTGCTGGAGGCGACGGGGCCGCAGGTGGCGGAGTTCCTGGCGTCGCTGGATCCGGACGCGCAGGCACTCTGGCCGGTGGGGTGGGCGGGGGAGGACGTGTCGCCCAACTGGATGGACGTGGGCCGCGAGTACACCGAGCGCTGGCACCACCAGCAGCAGATCCGCGATGCCGTGGGGCGGCCGGGGCTCACGGAGGCGCGGTGGATGCGGCCCGTGCTGGACCTGTCCCTGCGCGCCCTGCCCCGCGCCTACGCCGCCGCACGGATCGCGGATGGCGCCGCGCTCGCCTTCCACGTGGAGGGCGACGGCGGCGGCCGGTGGTCGCTGCACCGCGCGGACGGCCGCTGGGCGCTGCGCGAGGGCGATGCCGAGCGCCCCGCGTGCACCGTGCGTACGGATACGGACACGGCCTGGCGCGTGCTGCACCACGCGCTCTCCCCGGACCACGCCCGCGGCCGCGTCACGGTGGAGGGCGACGCCGCGCTCGCCGAGCCGTTCCTGCACGCCCGCGCCGTGATGGTGTGAGCGGCGCCGCGGTGTCCAAGGTTTGTAAACCTATAATGGCGGGAAACTTGCGCCCTATGCCAAATTTCTGGCTTCTGTGTGCAGTCCGGTCAGGATGAATCACGCGGAGACGCGGAGACGAACAGAGAGGACACGCAGAACGGAAGGCTTCCCTCCGCGTCCTCTCTCTCTGCTCCTCCGCGTTCTCCGCGCGATTATTTCTTTGCACCGGTGCACAGGGAATCGCCAGGAGTGGTATTACAGGCAGATCGAGGATCGGACAACCGGACGCGGAGCGACGGGATTGAAGAAGCTTCTCCACCACATGGAGCTGTGGCTGAGCGCGGCGGGCGTGGCGGTGATCCTGCTGCTGCCGCGGCTGCTGGGCGCGTCGGGCGGAAACCACTGGAAGGCGACGGCGATCACGGCCATGGTGGTGGGCGTGCTTCACGGCATCCTCTTCTGGAGCGTGCGGCGGCGGCAGCGCCTGGTGCGCGAACGGACGCTGGCCGAGGCGCAGACCATGCTGCGCGACGGCATCCAGAAGCAGGTCGCCGCCCTGCTGACGCTGGACGCGCGGGCATCCGAGGCGCAGCGCAAGCGGCTGGACGGCGTGTTCGATTCCATGATCCTGCTGGACCACCTGCTGGATTCGCTTTCGTCCGAGCGCCTGCGCGCGTGGACGTCCAGCGAGGAAGGCCGCGTGGAGCTGCGGAATCCTGTCGGCGCGACCGGCACCCGCCCCGCACCGGACCTGCACGTGCACGAAGAGACGCGGAACTAACGCCCCGGGCTGTCGGGGACCCGCGGAGAAAGTCTCCAAGCTGGTCGGAATCGCGCCGCTGAACTGCGACAGCGGTACAATGCGGGGCAAGCGCAGGATCTGGGGCGGTCGCTCGGATGTCCGCAGCGTGCTGTACATGGCGACGCTGTCCGCCATCCGCCACAACCCGGTGATTCGAGAGTTCTACCAGCGTCTCGTAGCCCGTGGGAAGATCAAGAAGGTGGCCGTCGTCGCGTGCATGCGAAAGCTCCTCACCATCCTCAACCGGATGCTGATGGACAACACCCGCTGGGACCCCACTTTCGCTCTCAACTGCGGCTGAGTTCAACACCGTTGCTCTCCCGCGCAGTTTGCGGGAGAGGGGGCCGGGGGGTGAGGGGCTCGCGCGGAGCGCGGCGCCGTAGAGCCCCGCCGGTGAGGGAACCGGGGGGTGGGGGCCGCCGTCCGCCCCGCCCCGTGCCCGCCCCATGGCCCGCTCCGTGCCGCTGCATCCGCCGCACGATATCTTCCGAAAACCTCCGGGGCCGCCGCGCGCATCCATCCGTCCGCGCGCCCATGCCCCGTACCGAACCGACAGCCCGAGTCCAGATGCTCGTCATTCAGCCCGACGCAAAGGGAGCCCGCCTGGAGCGCGCCCTCAAGGAGCGCATCCAGGGCGAAGTGCGCTTCGACGCCAAGTCGCGCCTGCTCTACAGCACCGACGCGTCGCTGTACCAGATCCTCCCCGTGGGCGTCGTCGTGCCAAAGGACGCGGAGGACGTGGCGCGCGCCACCCGGCTGGCGGCCGAGCACGGCGTCCCCGTCCTCCCCCGCGGCGGCGGGACGGCCCTCGCCGGGCAGACGGTGGGGCCCGCGCTGGTGCTGGACTTCGGCAAGTACATGAACCGGATGATATCCATCGATCCGGATCGGAAGACGGCGCGGGTGCAGCCGGGGCTGCGGCTGGACCGGCTTAACCGCCTGGCCGCGCCGCACGGGCTGCACTTTGGGCCGGACCCGGCCACCATCCGCCAGTGCTGCCTGGGCGGGATGATCGGCAACAACTCATGCGGGGCGCGGTCGCTGGTCTACGGCAAGACGGGCGACCACGTGCACACGCTGGACTGCATCCTGGGCAACGGCACGTCCGCCCACTTCGGGCCGGTGGCGCGCGACGCGGTGGCGGCGATGGCGGGGGTGGAGGGCGAATTGGCGCGGCGCGTCCTGTCCGTGCTGGAGCCGGAGCGCGCGCGCATCCTGGAGCGCTACCCCAAGGTGCCGCGGCGGGTGAGCGGCTACAACTTCGATGCGATGCTCGAGGCGCCGGAGCTCAACCTGGCGCACCTGATCGTGGGCTCCGAGGGGACGCTGGCGACGGTGGTGGAGGCGACCGTGGGGCTCGTCCCCGTGCCGCCGCACCGCGCGCTCGTCCTCCTCAGCTTCCGCGAGCGCTTTACCTCGATGGATGCCACGCCCTTCATCCTCCCCGAGCCGGGGCTGAGCGCGCTGGAGATCGTGGATTCGCGGGTGATGCAGGGCGCCCGCGAGATGCTGGACTTTCGCGCGACGGCCGCCCTGGCCGCGCCCGATGCGCTGGGCGTGCTGTTCTGCGAGTTCAGCGGCGCCACGGCGGACGAGGTGGCCGAGCGCGCGCACGACTTTGCCCGCCGCGCGCCGTCGCTGCCGGGGCGTCCCGTGGCCGGGGTGTACCTGACCGCGGCGGAGCAGAACGCCGCGTGGGCCCTTCGCCAGGCCGCCACGGGGCTGCTGTACCGCACGACGAGCCATCGCGACATCAAGCCGCAGGAGTTCGTGGAAGACACCGGCATCGCGCCGGAAAAGCTGGGCGACTACACGCGCCGCTTCGAGGAAATCGTCCACCGCAATGGGACCACGCTGGGCTTCTTTGGCCACGCGGGGCAGGGGTGCCTGCACATCCGCGTGGACCTGAACCTCAAGCGCGGCGTGGACGTGAACCGCATGCAGTCCATTGCGCACGAGGTCGCGGAGCTGGTGGTGGAGTTCGGCGGATCGCTCAGCGGCGAGCACGGCGACGGCCTGTCGCGCAGCGAGTTCCTGCCCATCATGTATGGGCCGGAGATCATGGGCCTGCACCGCGACGTAAAGCACGTGTTCGATCCGGACGGTCGGATGAACCCGGGCAAGATCGTGCCGCCCGTGCAGCGGATGAGCGAAAACCTGCGCTTTGGCGAGACGTACCGCGCCGATCCCCCGCAGACGTGGTTCGACTACTCCAACGACGGCGGCGACTTTGCCGTGGCGGTAGAGAAGTGCAACGGGATGGGCGTCTGCCGAAAGCTGGACGCGGGAACCATGTGCCCGTCGTTCATGGTGACGCTGGAGGAGCAGCACAGCACGCGCGGCCGCGCCAACTCGCTGCGGGAAGCGATGAAGGGCAACCTGCCGGGGATGCGCAGCAAGGAAGTGCTGGAGGCGCTGGATCTGTGCCTGAGCTGCAAGGCGTGCAAGACGGAGTGCCCCGTGGGCGTGGACATGGCGC
>DASQZE010000407.1:0-11725 GCA_035638875.1 Longimicrobium sp. | reverse complement strand
GGGCCGTGGCCGGAGCCCAAGCCGGGGGCGGCGGCCATGGCGCGCTGCACGTAATCAAGCGCATCCTCCACCGCCTGCCGCAGCGGCCGCCCGTGCGCCAGCCCCGCCGCGATCCCCGCGGAGAGCGTGCAGCCGGTGCCGTGCGTGTTGCGCGTCTCGCGCTTGGGACGCCGCCACTCGTGCCACTCGCGCCCATCCCACAGCAGGTCCACCAGCTCCGGCCCCGGCAGGTGCCCGCCCTTGAGCAGCGCCGACTTCGCCCCGCGCTCCACCAGCGTGCGCGCGGCGCGGCGCATGGACGCCTCGTCATCCACCGTCTCACCGACGAGGATGGACGCCTCGTCCAGGTTGGGCGTGACGCACGCGGCCAGGGGGATCAGCTCCTCCAGGATGGTGCGCTCCGCGTCCGCGTCCAGCAGCCGGTCATGGCTGCTGGCCACCATCACGGGATCCAGCACGTAGTTGGGCAGCCGGTGGCGGCGGATGGATTCCGCCACGGCGCGCACCAGCTCCGACGTGGCCAGCATCCCCGTCTTGCAGGCGGCGGGCGGCAGGTCCTGCGCGACGGCGCGGATCTGCTCCTGCACCGTTTGCACGGGGATGGCATGGACGCCGGTGACGCCGCGCGTGTTCTGCACCGTGATGGCCGTGATGGCCGACGTGCCGAAGCAGCCGAACGCGTGAAAGGTCTTGAGGTCCGCCTGGATTCCCGCGCCCCCGCCGGAATCGGAGCCGGCGATGGTCAGTGCGATGGGTAAGGTCATGGGACAGAAGTGCCAAGTGCCAGGTGCCAAGTAAGAAGCAAGTGACTCGGCACGTGCAACCTGGCACTTGGCACTCTCCGAAACCAGAAGCGGCGCGGCACTCACCCGGTGCCGCGCCGCTCCGTCATCCACCGTCCCACATCCGCCATCCGAAGCTGTTACTTGGCACTAGGGACTTGGCACTTGGGACTTTCTTCCTACTGCCCCGGCACCCCGGGGTGCCCCTGCGGCAGCACCAGCCCCATGATCGGGGGCAGCTCCGTCACGCGCCGCAGGAACGCCGCGTAGCTGTCGTTGTTCGTCGCCAGCGGCCGGGCCGGCTGCGGCAGGGTGCGGATCCGCTGCCGCGTGGCCTGCATGCGCTGCGCCGTCCCCGGGTGCGTGCTGAACCACGACACCTGCTCGCTGGCCGGCATCTGCTGCTCCTCCGCCCACAGCGTGCTGAACAGGCTCAGCATGCCGCGCGGGTCCACGCCCGTGTTCACCAGGTAGCTCACGGCCAGCTCGTCCGCCTCGGCCTCGTCGGCACGGGAGTGCTGGGCCGCCCACAGGGCCCCGCCCAGGTTCAGCGCCTCCTGGTCCAGCAGCGGCTTGCGGCCCAGGATCAGCTGGTACATGGTGGATGCCATGCCGCGCGTGCGCATTTGCCGCTGCAGGTTCTCGGCGCCGTGCCGCGCGGCCACGTGGCCGATCTCGTGCGCCAGGATCCCCGCCAGCTCCGACACGTTGCTGGTGCGCTCCACCAGCCCGCGGTTCACGTAGATGTGCCCCCCGGGCAGGGCGAACGCGTTGAGCGCCGGCGAATCCACCAGGTAGAAGTGGTACTGCAGGTCCGGGCGCTCGCTGTGCCGCGCGATGAGCCCGCCCAGGTCGTTCAGGTACAGGTTGAGCGGAACGTCCTGCACCAGCGGCACCTGCATGTTGATCTGCGCCGCGATCTGGTTGCCGATCGCGACCTCGCGCTGCTCGTTCACGCACCCGCCCAGGGCGAGCATCGCGAGCAGCACGGCGCCGCCGCGCAGGGGCCGGGCGCCGTGCGCCCGGCCCGCGAAGGACGTTCCGCGCGCCCTCACCGGCGGCGGTCTGCCGGCGCCGGGAGCGACGCGACCCGCGCGCGGATGTTCTGGAACGCCCGGGTGTCCGTCACCAGGTTGCTGGCGTTGGCGCCCGGCGTGCGCGCGATGGCCGCCTGCGTGTTGGCCACCCGCTCCTGCGTGGTGGGGTGCGTGGCGAACCACTGCTGCACGCGGCCGGGCTGGCGCTGCTGCAGCTCCAGCAGCTCCTGGAAGAAGCTGGGCAGGCCGTTGGGGCTGTAGCCCGCGCGCATCAGGTAGCCCACGGCCACCGCGTCCGCCTCGCGCTCGGCATCGCGGGTGTAGCCGGCGAACACGGCGCTGCCGCCCACCTGGATGCCCGCCTGCTCCACGCCCGACGGGTTGCGGCCCAGCAGCACGCCGTACAGCACGTTCAGTCCCAGGTTGGCGTTCTGCGCCCGCTGCAGCTGCTCGATGCTGTGCCGCTCGGCCACGTGGCCCACCTCGTGGGCCAGCACCCCCGCCAGCTCCGACACGTTGTCCGCCCGCTCGATGATGCCGCGGTTGATGTACACGTAGCCGCCCGGCAAGGCAAAGGCGTTGACAACGTCGGAGTTGACGACGTAGAAGTGGTAGCGGATTCCGCGCGGGTCGGCGATCTGCGCGATCTGCTGGCCGATCTGGTTCACGTAGTTGACCGTCGCCTGGTCGTTCAGCATGGGCATCTGCTGATTGATCTGGCGCGAGTAGTCGGCGCCCAGCTGCACTTCCTGCTGCGTGCTCACCGCCGGGGCGCACCCCGCGGCCACACCCGCGCCGCCCATGCAGCCCACCACCGCGAGACGGCGGAACGTTTGTGCAAATGCTTGTGCCATATGCTTCTCCGATGCGCTGATGTGTGACGCGTTGAGCCCCCCTCAAAGGCAAAAGGCGGACCAAGGGCGGCCCTCGTGCTGAGCCGCCGCGAGCAGTCCCTCATCCGTTCCCTTCGCCAGCGCAAGGCGCGGCAGGCGGAGGGGCTCTTCCTGGCCGAAGGCGTGCGCGCCGTGGAAGACCTGCTCGCCTCGCCGCTCCCCGTGCGCTTGGCCGTCGCGTCGTCCTCCCTCGGGGACACGCCGCGGGGACAGGCGCTGCTGCATCTGCTTTCCACGCACGGAGTTGCGCTGCGCGAGACGGACGACCGCACGCTAGCCGCCCTGGCGGATACGGAGACGCCGCAGGGCATCCTGGCCGCCGCGCCCATCCCCGCCGCGGGGCTGGACGCGTTGCGGATGGAGGACGATCCCGCCGTGCTCCTGGTGCTGGACGCCGTGCAGGATCCCGGCAACTTCGGCACGCTGGCGCGCACGGCCGAGGCGCTGGGGGCCGCCGGCCTGGTGGCCCTGCCGGGGACGGTGGACCCGTGGAATCCCAAGTCCGTCCGCGCCGCCATGGGCTCCACCTTTCGCCTTCCCGTGGTGGAGGCGGGATGGGACGCGCTCGCGCCCTTTCTCCGCGCCCACGGTGCCGAGACGCTGGCCGCCGTGGTGGGCGGGGCGCCGCTGGGGGACGCCCGGCCGCTCCGCGCCGCGCTCGTGCTGGGGAACGAGGGCGCCGGTGTGGGGGATGAGACGCGCGCCCATGCCGATCGCGCGGTGGGCATTCCCCTGCGCGGCCGCGCCGAGTCGCTGAACGTGGCCGCCGCCGGCGCCATCCTGCTCCACGACCTTCTCCGCTGAACGCGAATTCCCGATTCGATGGATATCCTGCTGATGGTCTACGCCGGCCTGGTCGGCGCCTGCGTGGGCTCGTTCCTGAACGTGTGCGTGTACCGCTGGCCCGAGGACAAGTCCGTCGTTGCGCCGCCTAGCTCGTGCCCGGCGTGCGGCACGCGCATCCGCTGGTACGACAACGTGCCCGTGCTGGGCTGGCTGTGGCTGCGGGGCAAGTGCCGGGCGTGCGGCAAGGGCATCTCCATCCAGTATCCCCTGGTGGAATTGTTCACGGCGCTGCTCTGGGTGATGGCGGTGTGGCGCTTCGGGTGGGACTGGCAGGCGCTGGCCACGGCGCTGTTCTTTACCATCCTGCTGGGGATCGCGCTGTCGGACGCGGCCACCTACATCATCCCCGACCAGTTCACCATCGGCGGAACGGTGCTGGGGCTGGCGCTCTCGTTCGCGCCGGGGGGGATCGACCCGCTGCGGTCGTTCATCGGCGCGGCGGTGGGGTTCGGGGTGCTGTGGCTGGTGGCGGTGCTGGGGGAGTACGCGTTCAAAAAGGAGGCGATGGGGGGCGGCGACATCAAGATGATGGCCATGGTGGGCGCGTTCCTGGGCCCCTGGGGCGTGCTGCTGACCCTGTTCCTGGGCGCGCTGTTCGGCACGCTGATCTTCGCGCCCATCAGCATGAAGACGGGCAAGCTGGTGCCGTTCGGCATCTTCCTGGCCCTGGGCGCCGCCATCACGGAGCCGTTCGGACAGGCGATGATCGACTGGTACGTGCGGAGCTTTTTGGGGGGGTGAGGGGGGCGGGCCCAGAGGATTGTTCTATCCTTTACGAAACCTCCGTCTTTCTATCTTGGTTGATGTGCCACCCGCTTGAAGGAGTCCACCCATGTCAGAAAAGAAACCCTATCACGCCTTGGTGGTCGGTGCTTTGATCACTGGTGCGGTGGGCTTGGGGTACAAGCTGCTTGAGAAACCGATCGACTTGTGGCTTAACCCTGTGCCAGTAATTTCTGTTGAGGAGCGTCAGGCCGCGAGAGTGCTTGCGAGCCAAGCCGCTGCTGCCCTGCTGGAAGACCATCGGACAACCCGTACAGCCGCTCGCAACCTGCTAGTTGCGCTCGGGGCGGATAGTACTGGCGAGCCACGTCGTGACTATAGGTTGGATGCTGACCAAAGTATGACACTTCAGCTTCTCACGGCCGGAGCGCCCAAGCACGAACGCATCCCCTATGAGCGTATCTGCACAGTTCTCGGGGATCTGGCCGCACGTGCCTACGAGAATGCATTCAACCGAATTGAAGTCCAGAATTCCGCGAACGTACTGATGCGGGGATATCGATGGCCGTCTGAGAATTGGAATCCCCTGCCAAAATCGCAAGACGCGCGTCAAGTAACTATCGCAACCTCACGTAACATTCCTGAAGACAGCGCCAAAATCGAATTAGTGGCAAGATTTCTCACAAGGATAGTGCGGAACGATTCTGTTCTGGTGGCCGCGCGGAACGAAGAGTGTTTGCCGCCGGATCGCACAATACGAGTGCCTTTATGAGCTTTACTTCCCGCATTGTATCCCTGCTGGCTTCGTCAAATGACGTTCCGCAGCACGGATTTTTCTCAAGTAGATGAAGTCTCGTTCCGATGGTGCGTTAGCGTCGCCGGCACCAGGCTTTTGGAACTTCCAGCCGCGGATTAGCCCTCCAGGGGGGCGGACTAGGGGGCGTTCATCGCGCCTTCCGCCCTGAATCGCCCGATCCCGAACGGCGCCACGTCGGCGCACCACTCGCCGCGCGACAGCAATCCGCCGATGCGCTCGCCGGTGAGGGGGGCGAGGAGGATGCCGTTGCGGAAGTGGCCCGTGGCGTAGACGAGGTTCGGCACGTCCGGGTCGGGGCCCAGGATGGGAAATCCGTCGGGCGTCCCCGGGCGCAGGCCGCTCCACGCCTCCGCCAGCGGCGCGTGCTCCAGCGCGGGGGCAATTTCCACGGCGCCGTCGATCAAGCGGCGCAGGCCCCACGGCGTCACGGCCTTGCGGTCGCCCGTGCGCTCGGTCGTGGCCCCGGCGATCACGCGTCCGCTCGCGCGGGGCACCAGGTAGCAGCGCGGCGAATCCACCCCATGGCGAAAGAGCGGCGGCACCGTCTCCAGCGCCAGCAGCTGCCCGTGCACGGGCTCCACGGGCAGGGGGCGCGGCAGCCCCTCCAGCCGCCCCGCCCACGCACCCCCCGCCAGCACGACGGCGCCCGCAATCACCCGCTCCCCGTCCGCGCACGCCACCCCCGTCGCGCGATCTCCCTCGCGCAGCAGGCGGACGGCGTGCACCCCCAGGCGGAACTCCGCGCCCGCGCGGGCCGCGGCGGACCAGAGCGCGGCGCCCAGCGCCCGGTTGTCCACCTGGTGGTCGCCGGGAAAGCGCAGCGCCATCCGCACCTCGGGCGACAGCGCAGGCTCCGACTCCCGCGCCTCCGCCGCCGTCATCCGCTCCAGGGGTAGCCCGGCCGCGGACTGCCACACCCACCGCTCGCGCAGCTCCGCCTCGTCCGCCTGGCGCAGGGCCACGAAGAGCGTCCCCGCATCCGCGTACGCCACGTCCACGCCGGCCTCCTCGCGCAGGGCGGCGGCGTACGGGGGATACATCTCCCGCGCGGCCAGCAGCAGGTCCAGGAACGGCCCCGGCCCGTCCGCCTCCGCCAGCGGCGACAGCATCCCCGCGGCGGCCCACGACGCCTCCATCCCCGGCGTGCCGCGCTCCAGCACCACGACGGAAAGTCCGTCGCCCGCCGCGCGGCGGGCAATGGCGCACCCGATCACTCCCCCGCCCACGATCACCACGTCGGCGCTGCGTTCGCTCGTCATCATCCCCAAAATCTTTCACGGGGGGGACGCGGCGGCAAACGGACGAGGACGCAGAGGGCTCACGGCACCCCTCTGCGTCCTCCTCTTTTCGTCTCTGCGCCCTCTGCGTGAAACTGCCGGTCCTCTCCGTGCGGCGCGGCCTCCGCCTCACTCCGGCGCGGCCTCCGTAAGGTACGCCTCGAACAGCCGCACGGCGTGCTCCACGTCGCGCGGATCGATCGCCTCGAACGGGGAGTGCGAGTAGCGGATGGGCGGCGCCACCAGCAGCGTCTCCATCCCCTGGCGAACGAGGTGCGCCCCGTCGGACGAGTAGTGGTAGAGGACGAGGTCCTGCACGGGGATGTCGTGCCTTTCCGCCACCGCGCGCAGCTCGCCGATGAGCCGGCGCGAGTAGTGGACGCTGGAGTCGCGGTGCACGAGTGCCGGGCCGCCGCCCAGGCGGATGGGGACGTGCGCCTCCAGCACCGTGGGGATGTCGCCCGCCAGCCCGTTGTCGATGATGAAGCCGACGTCGAACGCGCGCCCGTCGCGGGCCACGCTGCTGGCTCCCACCATCCCGATCTCCTCCTGCACCGTGAGCGCCAGCGTCACGTCGAAGCGCGGCTTCTTCGCCGCCAGCCGGCGCGAAAGCTCCACCAGCAGCGCCACGCCCAGCCGGTCGTCCATGGCCTTGCCCACGAGCAGGCGCCCCACGCGCTGGATGCCGGGATCCCACACCATCCGCGTGCCGATGCGGATGCCGGCCGCCGCCGCCTCGTCCGCCGTCAGCCCCACGTCGATGAACAGGTCGTCCCACCCCAGCCTGGTGCGGTCGCGCTGGTCCGGCGTAAGGGCGTGCCCCGTGGTCGTGGCGAGGATGCCGGGAAGGGGGCCGCCCTCCGCCAGTATCCGGAAGCGGTGGCCGATGAAGTACGGGAACGAGAAGGTGTCACGCTCGCCGGGCAGCACGCGCAGAAAACCGTCCGCCGTGATGGAGCGCACGATGAGCGAAAGCTCGTCCGCGTGCGCGGCCAGCAGCACGCGCGGCCCAGGGCCGGGGATGTGGAGGAACAGGTTGCCCACGGCGGTGCGCGTGACCTCGCCGCGGCCCTCCCATTCGCGCGCCACCCAGTCCGTCACCGCCTCTTCCTGGCCGGTGGGGCCGGGCAGGTCGCACAGCGTGCGCAGAAGCTCTTCCATGGGCTCCATTGCCTGCGGCTGGGGGGGCGCCGTCGCCTGGGGCGCGGCTGCCGCAAGACGGGCGCCGCGCGACGGCGTGTGCGGCGTGGTGATCGCGTGATATGCGTCGGCCTCCAGCCGCGCGTCGGGCGCCCCGTCCCGCGTCCTGAAGTCGCTCATGGCTCCTTGCCTCCGGTGTGCCCCGCGTCCGCCGCTCCACTCCCCTGCGCCCCAATCCCCTGTGCCAGGTAGGCGCGCGACAGCTCCACGTAGTGCTCCGCGCTGGTGCTCACCCAGCGCAGCGACTCGCCCTCCAGCTCCTTCTTGACCTTCGCCGGCGTCCCCGCGGCCAGCGTGCGAGGGGGGATCGTGGCGCCCTGGCCCACGACGGCCCCCGCGGCGACCAGCGCCTGCTCGCCCACCGTGGCCTGCTGCAGCACGACGGCGTTCATCCCGATCAGGGCCCGCGCGCCCACGACGCAGCTTTCCAGGATGGCGCCGTGCCCCACCGTCACGTCCGGGCCGATAATCGTGGGCCCCTGCCGGCTCACGTGCAGCACGACGTTGTCCTGGATGCTCGTCCGCGCGCCCACCCGGATCTCGAACTCCGGCTCGTCGCCGCGGATGACGGCGCCGAACCACACGCTCGCCTCCGCCTCCACCGTCACGTTGCCGATGACGACGGCCGTGGGCGCGATGAAGGCCGTGGGGTGGATGCGCGGATGGATGCCGCCGAAGGGAAGGATCATCCGCCGTCCTCGCCCAGGATGGATGCCAGGCGCGCCCCGTCCACGTTGCCGCCCGTGAGGACGACGGCCGCGGGGCCCGCCACGACCGCGCCCGCCAGCACCGCCGCCACGGCCACCGCCGCCGATCCTTCCGCCACGATCCCCTCCTCCTCGAAAAGACGGCGCATGGCGTCCCGCACGGACGCTTCCGGCACCACCACGATGCGATCCACTACTCGTTCCGCGAGCGCCAGGCTGCGCGCGTCCACGTCCCCGGACAGCCCCTCGCAAAGGGTGGCGCCGTACGGCGGGGAAACGAGACGGCCCGCCTCCAGGGAGGCGTGCATGGCCCGCGTTTCCTCCGTCTGCACGCCCACGATGCGGATCCCCGTCCCCAGGGCGCGCGCGGCGATCCCGATCCCCCCCACCAGCCCCCCGCCGCCCACGGGGACGACGATCGTCCGCACGCCGGGCAGCTCCTGCACGATCTCCAGCCCCACCGTCCCCTGGCCCGCGACCACGGCCGGGTCGCTGAAGGCGTGCACGAAGGTGGCGCCCGTCCGGCCCGCGTGCGCCTCGGCCGCGTGGTGCGCCTCGTCGTAGCCGCCCGCGACCTCCCGCAGCTCCGCCCCCCAGCGGGCGATGCGCCGCTTCTTGGCGTCCGGCGCGCTGGCGGGGACGAAGACGAGGGCCGCCGCGCCAAGCAGCGACGCCGCCAGCGCCACGCCCTGTCCGTGGTTCCCCGCGGACGCCGTCACCAGCCCGTGCGCGCGCGCCTCGGGGGAAAGGGACGCGATGGCGTTGTAGGCCCCCCGGAGCTTGAACGAACCCGTGCGCTGCTGGGTTTCGAGCTTCAGGTAAACATCTGATCCCGCGATGCCGGACAGCCACGGCGAGCGTTCCAGGGGCGTGCGGCGCGCCACCCCCCGCAGCCGCTTGGCGGCGGAAAGCACGTCCGCCTGCCCCGGCAAGTCCGCAAAGGGCTCGTGGTCCGGGTGCGCGGCGGGTTCCGCCACGGCCGCGGCGGCGGTTTGGGAATGGAACGTGCGCGCGCCGGCGGGGCTGCTCAAGGCAGGCGGAAGGTGGCGGTGCGTTCCACCGGGTGGCTGCTGGACGTGAGCCACCCGCGGGCCGTGAGCTCGCCCCGTGCCGGGGACTCCGGGACCCACGGCTCCGTGTAGGTGCGCGTCTCACCCGGCGCCAG
Organism: Longimicrobium sp.; assembly: GCA_035638875.1. Taxonomy (GTDB): domain Bacteria; phylum Gemmatimonadota; class Gemmatimonadetes; order Longimicrobiales; family Longimicrobiaceae; genus Longimicrobium. Next base: position 2,278 of record DASQZE010000407.1, on the reverse strand, counting down.
CGTCTCGTCGCGCAGGGCCTGCATCCACCGCTTGTTGGCGGACCACTGCCACAGCGTCTCGCCCCCGCGCAGCACGGCGAAGTCGTACGTCTGCCCGGAGGGAAAGGCGACCGTGAGCGGGCCGGCGGTGGCGTTGGTCACCTGCAGCGTCATCCGCACCGTGTCGCCCGCTGTCTCCACGGAAAGCGACGTCGCCAGGGCTTCGGCGGTGGCGTCCTGGCCGGGCGCGGGCGCCCCCTCTCCCGCGGGCATCGCGGCGGGGGCGCAGGCGGCGGCCAGCAGGGCGGCGGCGAGTACGGCGGTACGGCGGACGGACATTCGAGTGCTTCCGGCAGGGGCGGGGAGGCCGCGCGGCGGCCGCCGAGCGGACGTCCGGCCGCTCGGCTACTCACGTGCGGCAAATTAGGCGCCAGCGAGAATCGGCGTCAAGCAAGCACTTTCACACCTTCGTGACGTGCTTGCGAAAAATTTCACAAGCTCCTATATTGGGCGCGCCGACACCCCCCGGAAGGCCCGCGAAAGGCGAGAATGCAACCTGATCCGCGCCGGCGCCAGGCTGGTCCGGGACCCGAGGGCGGAGACCTGATGGGGGTGGGGCTGGGGTTCGCCGCCAGCATCCTCCTCTTCTTCTTCCTGGGGCGCTGGCTGGACGACCGCCTGGGCACGGAGCCCTGGCTGCTGATCGTGGGGGTGTTCGTGGGGCTGGCCGCCGGCTTCTGGAGCATGTACCGCCGGCTGGTGGTGGAGCCCGCGAACAAGAAGAAGAACGGGAAGGACGAGGAAAAGCCGTGAAGCAGCAGGGCATTCGCTACACCGCAGCCGCGTTCGCCGCCGCCCTGTTCGTGGCGCTGGTGGGCTGGGGGCTGGCCCCGCGGTTCCGCGACGGCGTCCTCGCCGGGGCGGGGATGGCGGTGCTGGTGCAGGTGGCCGTGTTCTGGGTGTTCATGGTGTGGCTGTATCCCGGGAAGGGCTGGCACGGCTACGGCCTGGGACTGCTGGTGCGGCTGGTGGTGTTTGCCCTGGCCGCGTTCGTGATGGTGCCGCGGGCGGGCCTGCCCCTGGCCGCCACGCTTTTCTCGCTCGTCGGCGTGTTCTGGCTGACGACGATGATGGAGCCGGTGTTCCTGAAGACGCGCACGTCGAACCCGACGCAAGGATGAAGCTCAACGCCGCCCTGCTCGCCCTGCTCCTTGTCGCCGCACCCGCGGCGGCCCAGGCCGACCATGGCACGATCCAGGGTCCGCAGAACCTGCCGTCCGCCGCGCCTCCGGGCACCGGCGAGGCGATTCACCAGGCCACCACGGGCGACTCGCAGGCCGAGCACGCCGCCGAGGGCACGGAGCATGGTGCCGCCACGGCCGAGGGGCATGGCGAGTTCGACCCCATGCACCACGTGCAGGACGGGCGCACCCTGGAGTTCCAGCCCTTCGGCGAGATCCACCTGCCGGCGGCGCACAGCTGGCAGGTGGGGCCCATCGACATGACGCCCACGCGCCACGTGGTCTTCCTGTGGATTACGGGACTGATCCTCCTGGCGCTGTTCATCCCCGCCGGGCTGGCAGCCAAGCGCCGCCAGGCGGGGCACGCGCCCGGGGGCAAGCGCCACAACGCCATCGAGGCGGCGGCGCTGTTCATCCGCCAGGAAGTGGTGATGACGAACATCGGGCACGGCGGCGAAAAGTACGCCGGGTACCTGATCACGCTGTTCTTCTTCATCCTGATCGCCAACCTGCTGGGCCTGGTGCCGTTCGGCGCCAGCGCCACCGGCAACATCGCGGTCACGGCGGCGCTGGCCATCATCACCTTCCTGGTGGTGGAGATCTCGGGGATGGTGGCGCTGGGTCCGGTGGGCTACCTCAAGACCATCGTGTACATCCCGCACGGCCTGCCCAAGCCGCTCATCCCCATCATGGCGATCATCATGACGCCGGTGGAGCTGCTGGGAAAGCTGGCCAAGCCGTTCGCCCTGGCCGTGCGTCTGATGGCCAACATGATGGCCGGCCACATCGTGCTGCTGTCGCTGTTCAGCGTGGCGCTCATGTTCGGCGGGGTGATCGTGGCGGGCCCGTGGGTGATGGCCCTGGCGCTCACGTTCCTGGAATTGTTCGTGGCGTTCCTGCAGGCGTACGTGTTCGTGGTGCTGACCAGCGTGTTCATCGGGCTGATCCGGCACGCGCACTGATTGGAACTGCGGGTTACAGGTTACAGGTTACAGCCTGCAACTGCAGGGAATAGGGAATAGGGAATAGGGAATAGGGAATAGGGAATAGGGAATAGG
>DASQZE010000406.1:0-8918 GCA_035638875.1 Longimicrobium sp. | reverse complement strand
GGTCACTCGACAGTTCGTTCCGAAGCGGGCTTGAAGAAACCTCGCCCGGTGCGGGCCTCGCTGATCTGATAGCACGCCGGTGGACCACTATCACCAGAGTGCGGCTGTTTCTGATCAGTAACCGTTTACTCAGTGCAAAAGTGGATGGTCGCAGCGCCGACGCCATTGAGCATGCAACGGTCACATTCAGTGTCTGGGATATTGAGCGACTTCACCGATTCGTCGTTTCTGGCCGAGGACGGGAACCCATTCAGGTCGAGCTCTCGGAGTTCGGCGGACCAATTCCCGCGCTTCCAGCCCATCTTGATGGCGCCGGCTACGAAGCATATCTGCTTGTGGTGCCGGGGAAACAGCTGGCTGGCATTTACGATCGATGGGGAGCCCGGCTGCTTGAGCAGAACGTCCGCTGCTTCCTTCAGGCACGTGGCAATGTGAACAAAGGTATCCGGAACACCATTGAGGTTGTTCCGGAAATGTTCTTTGCCTACAACAACGGCATTACAGCGACAGCGGAAGGTATTGAAACCGCCGGTACTGCCCAAGGCATGGTGATTACGCAGTTGAACAACCTCCAGATCGTAAATGGAGGGCAGACGACTGCATCAATCCACGCAGCTAGTCGGAGAAAGGATGTGGACCTCGGGCGTGTCTTCGTGCAGATGAAATTGTCGATTATTCCCCCGTCGGAAGCATCAGACGTAGTGCCCCGCATATCGGAGTACGCAAACAGCCAAAATCGCGTGAAGGCAGCCGACTTCTTCGCCAATCACCCCTTTCACATACGCATTGAAGAATTTTCGCGAAGGATTTTCGCTCCGTCACCCGACGGTACATTTCGCGAGACTAAGTGGTTCTATGAGCGTGCCCACGGCCAGTATCAGGATGCCCGTGCGCTGCTCACGATTCCACAGAAGAGGAAGTTTGACCTTGAGTACCCCAAGAAGCAGATGTTCACAAAGACGGACTTGGCAAAGTTCCTTAACGTCTGGACTGGACAGCCTCACATCGTGAGCCAAGGAGCTCAGAAAAACTTTGCGCACTTTGCTGAGTCGGTGGGAAAAGAGTGGGATAAGCAGTCGGATCGTTTTAACGAGCGGTTCTACAGGGAGGCGATTGCCAAAGCCATCCTATTTCAAGAGTTGGAGAAGCTGATCCCGAAAGAGGCATGGTATCAAGGAGGATATCGCGCGAACGTTGTGGCATATACACTTGCGAAACTATCCCATGACCTAGCTGGATACGGACGCAGCTTAGATTTCGAAAAGATCTGGAGGACCCAAGGTGTCTCGTATGCACTTCGTAAGACACTCCTTTCGATAGCGGAGACAGTCCACAAGGTGATCACAGACCCGCCCAGAAGCATCAGCAACGTCACTGAATGGGCCAAGAAACTGGGATGCTGGCAGAGTGTGATGGACCTGAAGATCGAAATGCATCCCTTACTCTCCGCGGAGTTGATGGGTGGCGAAGAGCAGCGACAGGCTACCAAATCGGCTTTGAAGGAGCAGAAGCTCCTCAACGGAATTGAGGCGCAGCTTGAGGTGGTAAATAGAGGTGGGGAGTTTTGGGCCCGGGCTCGTGAGTGGGGAGTCGGTAAGAAATGCCTTTCGGTGACTGAGCTGGATCTGCTTAGTGTGGCGTCCAGCGTTCCTACCCGCATTCCGACCGAGAGGCAGAGTCTGAAGGTGATAGATGCGCTTGAGAAGCTGCGACTAGAAGGGTTTCAGCCCTGATTCATCCTTGCCTCGCACACTCCTTGCGCGCATCCTTCGTCCCTTGTGCTGGAACGGCTGACCAGAACAAGGAGGAGATGAGTTGAGCACCATGGCCGAAGTTGCACTCCTACAGCGGGTTAGCACTCGGCGAATGCCCGTGCTGCTGGCGCTGGCGGCGCTCTGCGCGGGGGTGCTGCCGGCAACGGGGCAGGAGACGGCGACCGTAACGGAGCCCCCGCACCGGGCGGCGGCGTCGCGGGGCATGCCGCGCGCGGAGGCGTACGAAGAGGCGCAGCGGGGCTTCTGGCAGTGGCTGCGCGACGAGGCGCGGCGGGTGCGCCGGCTGGACGGCGGGCCGGTGGCGTTCGCCATGCGCTACCGCATCTCGCCGCAGCTGGCGACGACCATCCAGGACGCGGCGCTCCAGGAGGGGCTGGACCCGGACCTGGGGTTCCGGCTGGTGCGCGCGGAGAGCAACTTCAACCCGCGGGCACGCAGCCACGCCGGCGCCCTGGGCTACACGCAGCTCATGCCGCGCACGGCGCGCTGGCTGGACCGGGGGATGACCACGCCGGAGCGCATCATGCGCCCGGAGGCCAACCTGGCCGTGGGGTTCCGCTACCTGCGCCGGCTGATCGACAAGTACGGCGACCTGCGGCTGGCGCTGCTGGCGTACAACCGCGGCGAGGGCGCCGTGGACCGCGACCTGCGCCGCGGCCGCAACCCCGAGAACGGCTACTCGCGCAAGGTGCTGGGCACCGGCATGGACCGGTACCGCGGCGACGGACGGCAGACGGAAAGTACGTTAGTGCGCTAGTGCGTTAGTGCGAAAGTGAAAAGAGGGCGCCTCCCGCGACGGGAGGCGCCCTCTTCGCATGTTCAGCGGACCGAGGCTAGTCGTCCAGGTTGGCGCAGGCCACGATGGTGCCCATGTCGCTGGACGAAGCGTGGAAGTTCACCTTGTAGTCCGCGGCCTCGTTCAGCCGCACGCCGGGCAGGGTGGCCATGGCCGTCGCCTGGCCGTTGGAGGCCACGGTCACGGGCGGGTAGGCCGCCGGCGGGCCCACGATGTCGCCGCCGGGGGTCTCGCACGTGCCCTCGTGCACGTGCCAGGGCAGCTGGTCGCCGGCCCGCGCCCGGGCCAGGGTCACCATCGCCTGCGTGCCCGACTGCTGCACGCGCGCGGTGGCCGACCCGGAGATCCGCGCGCTCGCGCCGATCCCGCGGATGTCGCCGCTCCACTCCTCCCACGACTCGCCGGTCGCTTCCATATCGATGTCGGCGCGTCCCGACTGGGGATCTACGTGCACGCGCGGCGTCTGGCTGCACGCCGCGACCAGCGCGAGCGCCGCCAGCAGTCCTCCATGAACGGTTTTCATTCCTGCCACCTCATTCCAATGAGCCCCAACATGTTGCGCGGTGTTCACCGCCCGAAAAGTGAACGCACGGATCAGGCCGCGCGGGTACGGCGGACGGAACAGGGGAAGATGAAAACGAGGGCGCCTCCCGGCCGGGAAGGCGCCCTCCGGTGTTCCGGCACCAGCCGTTCGGCCGGCGGTCAGGTGCGCAGGGTCAGCTCCACGCAGGCGAGCGGCGGGCCCGTGTCGTCCGGGCCGCGGTGCACGTCGATGGTGTAGCGGCGGTCCGGGTCCAGCCACACGCCGCCCAGCACGGCCTCGCCATCCACCGTCTCGCCCCCGGCCGGGCGCAGGGGGGAGTAGGAGGCGAGCGGTCCCACCACGGCGCCGCGCGTCGCGCAGGTGCCCTCGTGCACGTGCCAGGGCAGCGCAGCGGCCCCGCGGGGAAGCCGCCGGATGCGCACGAGCGCGACGGTGCCCCAGTCGTGCACGGCCGCCATCACCGTCCCGTCCGGTCCCGCAGCAACTCCGAACCCACGCAGGAACGCCGACCACTCCTGCCGATGGCCGCGGGGGATGAAGGGGCGCGGGCGGGAGAAGCCGCGCGTCCACCTTCCCGGCGCGGCGGGGAGATGCGGGCGCGGCGGCCGGCCGCGCCCGCGGGACCGCGTCAGGTGCCGTAACGGGGCTCCGGCGTGCGGCGCAGGGGCAGGTGCGGGCCCTGCTCGCCCGTGGCGGCCGCCAGGGCGCCGATCCAGGCGCGCATCACCGCATCCGCCGGCACCGACAGCAGCTCGGCCACGGCGCCGGGGGGCACGGGGCCGGGATGGTCCAGCTCCCGCGCCAGGCCCCGCTCCACCAGCAGGTCGCGCAGCTCCTGGATGCGGGCCAGGGCATCCTCGGGGTCCGGCGCGGCCGTGATGGGGCGGGGAATGCGGGCGCCGAACAGGCCGTCGGCGATGGTGGCCTCCAGGGCCACGGCCAGCGGCAGCCGCGCGGCGAACGCCCGCACGTCCGCCTCCATGGCGCGCAGGTCGCCGGGGCCGCCGTCGGCCACGAGCTCCGCCGAGAGCGCGAACACGTGCTCGCCCGCGCCGGAGGGGAGCGCGCGGCCCATCAGCACGCGGCCGGGGAGAGCCTCGCCGTAGGGATCGCGGATGCGCAGCTCGCGGCCGTCCGTCAGCGAGCGCACGCGGGCCACCTCGCCGTCGTCGCGCCGGTCCAGCACGTGGAACGCGCCCACCACGGAGCGCACCAGGGCGCGCCCCGCCTGCCGGCGCAGCTTGGGCCACGCGGCCGCCTCCACCGAGCTGAGCAGCGCGGCCAGCACGGACTCGCCGCGGGCCAGGGTAGACCGCTCGGCCAGCGCCCACTCCATGCGGCGCTGCACGGAGCGCAGCCCTTGCTCGCCGTCGTCGTCCTCCGCGCTCCAGCGCTCGCTGAACCAGTACGCGGCCTCGATCTCCAGCTCCAGCAGCCCGTCGTGCGCGGCCCAGACTTCGGCCGCGTTCAGCACGCGCTCGGCGGCGCGGGCCAGCGTCTCGGCGGGGTGCAGGGCGCGGATGCCGGCGACCACCTCGTACTCGGGGTGCGTCATCAGCACCAGCGCGTGCCCGTGCGCCTCCAGGGCCGCCTCCGCCATCCACTCCGAAGCCAGGGCCAGCGGCGCCGTATCCACCGTGGGCAGCTGGCGTGCGGCGGATTCCGGCAGCTGGCGGCGCAGCTGCTCCATCTCCGCCTCCAGCTCCAGCGACTCGCCCCGCAGCCCGCCCGCGCTGGGCCCCAGCGGCCCGCCCGTGACGTGCGCCACGATGCGCTCCGCCAGCCCCGCCGCCTGCCGTGCGATGCGCTGCGACGGGTCTTCGCCGTCTGCAGGAAGCAGGGCGGCCATGGCGGCGCCTTCGCCGGCCACGGCCAGCACGCGCACGGCGTGGGCGGCGTCGGGCGCCAGGGCAATGAGCCGCGCGCCGGCCGGCAGGGAACGCGCGGGGCGGGTCAGGACGGATGCGGGCATCGGCAGCTCGAATTCGGGGTCACGCGGGGCCCGTGAAGGCCGTCCACATCCTACATGCAACATCTTCGCCATCCATTCGGGTGGACGGCATGGATGAAAGATGGCGGAACGGGGGCGGGATGGGAAGTGAACGAAGTATGGATGGGCCCCACCCCCCTCCCCCTCGATCCTCGTGGAGAGGGGGAGAAGGCATTCGCGTGCGGAGGCGGGGTTCGCGGCGCTCCCACCCGCTCGTTCCTCGCGACCTCCCCAAAACCCCTGGGGGAGGTGGGATATGTCCGTCGCGGGAGGCTGGATCATGCCGACGGCGGGGACCGCCTCCCCCCGCCCCTCCCCGCGCAAACAGCGCGCGGATAGGGGAAAAGGTCATCGACGGCCGCGACCGCCCTTCTTCTTCTGGGCCTGTCGCGCACGGCGGCGCTTGGCGTCGCGGACGGCCTTCGACTTCAGGCCCTGCTGGACGAGAGCGCTCATGTACTCGCCCAACACCACGTCCACGACGTATTCGAGGATCTCCATGCCGGGGTTTTCAGCCGCGAGCCTGGCCCCCTTGGCGCTGGTGGGGTCCATCGGGCGAGCAATCCCGGCCTCGCGCAGCAGCAGCGTCACGGTCCGCCCGGCCTCGGCCGCATCGTCCGGGGTCGGCGCGGGGGCGACGGTGCGGGGCTGCGTGAGCACACCCGCCAACCGGTGCATCGCGAACTCGATGGCGGCGGACAACGGCAGGTCGCCACGCTGCGTTTGAAGCCCGTGGGCCAGCGAGCGTGTCATGGCCGCACCCGGTTCACCGTAGTTCATCAAGAACGTGCCGGGGGAGCGCAGCCACGTTCCGTCCCCGAACGGAATCAGCCGCCCCAGTGCAATGAATCCTGGACCATATCCCGTGTCGCCGATGCTGGCGTGCTCGCGCACCTCGTATCGCGTGCCGTCCAGCGGCGACACGAACACCGCCCGGTCTTCCGTCCGCGACTCCACCGTCCACAGGCCCAGCTCCGAGTGGATGAGCTGTGCGGCCATGTGCTGCTGGCGGGGACCGATCCCGCGCAGCAGCCCCTCGTTCACCAAGTGCTCCACGGGCGAGTCGTCGGTCATGCATAGGGACCGGTCCACGAGCGTAAACTCCTGCTCCCGCACTCCGCTCGCGAACTCGTCGCCCTTCATGGGCCGCGGCCCCCGCCAGCGGCTGAACCACCATGCGGATGCGGCGCGCTCCAGCAAGGTCACCGGGTCCTCCAGCACCCAGGCCTCCACCTTTTCGTACAGCGGCCCCAGCAGCCACACGTGTGCCTGCTGCACGCTCACGGGACCAGCAACCAGCACGTTCTCGCCGCCCACGAGGGTGGCGATGAGGATCTCGGCGTCGTGATGCTCCAGCGCCTGCTCGCGCAGAGCGCCGGTGGCGAGCCCGAGGTCATCTCCGTCCGGCTGGTAGCCGTCCATGGAAAACGGGTGCGGGTGCCGCTCCCGTGCGAGATCCGCCACCCGTTTGCCGTGTGCATCCGCCGCGCGAGCGAGTGCGTCGTCGTCCGGAGCCCCGGGTGCGCCGAGGGCCGCGTCCACGATGCCGCGCGCGAGCAGCACCCCGCTTTCGTACACGGGCCACTCGTCGTCCGCCGGGTCGGGCCAGTCGCTCGTGCGGAACTGAAAGCCGGCGGCCAGCGCATACACTGCGCGGGCCAGGCCGCCTTCCAGCGGAATGGTCCGGGCCTCCGCTCCTGCGCCCGCAGGTGAGCCGCCCGTGGGGCTGTTGGATCTCTTCTTCATCGGGGATGCGGGGGACGGTGGATGAGGTGCATCTCACAAGTGCGCAGAGTGCCCGTCGCCGCGCTTCAGCGCAAGTGGGGGGAGGGACTGATCGGGGGGGAGGTGGGATGTCCGTTAGGGAGGGGTGGATCGCGCCGGCAGCCGAGGGCCCCTCCCCCCTCGTGGAGAGGGGGAGAAGGGCATTCGTGCGCGGAGGCGGAGTCCGTGCGGCGCCCCCACCCGCTCGTTCCTCGCGACCTCCCCCAAAAACCCCTGGGGGAGGTGAGATGACTCGTACCGGATGGCGGACGGCTTGCACCGGCGGAGGGCCCCCTCCCCCCGGCCCCCTCCCCCGCTTCGCGGGCAGGAGGGGGAGAACTTCACGTCCGATCGGGGCTCGTGCCGGCGTGGCACCGCCCGTGACGGACAGTCCGCGCAGGCGGACTTCGTGTGCTTGTTGCAGCGAATTCATTCGCCTGGCCCGGGAGCTGGCTTCACTCCGCCCACTCACCCAGGCCGGGATGGATGCGGCCGATATCGTCCATCCGTCGTGCCCATCCTCGTTTCTCTTCGCTCGGCTCACAGGAGGCCGCCGGCGGGGGGCGGGGTGAGCCAGCGGCGGGCCTGCTGCGCGGTCAGGTTGCCGCCGCACAGGGGCGTCGCCACCCGCGCCCCGGCAAAGCGCGCCCGGTGTACCACGGCCGCGGCAATCCCCACCACGCCCGCGGGCTCCACCACCACGCCCAGCGTGTCGAACACCAGGCGCATGGCGTCGACGATCGCCGCTTCTTCCACCAGCAGCACGTCGTCCACGATGCCGCGCAGGTCGTCCAGCGCCTCGGGCACGGGCACGCGCACGGCGATGCCGTCGGCGATGGAATCCGCCGTCTGCGTGACGACGGGGCGGCCGGCATCCAGCGACAGCGCCATGGCCGGCGCCTGCGCCGCGCACACGCCGATGATGCGCGTGCCGGGGCGGTGCGCCCGCAGCCACGTGCCCATCCCCGCCAGCAGCGAGCCGTTGCCCAGCGGCGCCAGCACGGCGTCCAGCGGCTCGGGCCAGCGGTCCAGCTCCACGGCGAGGGTCCCCGCGCCCTCGGCAATGGCGGGCTCGCGGCCGTCCTCGATGTACATGGCACCGGCGCGCGCCGCCACGTACGCGCGCGCGGCGTCCTTGGCGGCGTCGAAGTCGCGCCCCGCCAGCTCCACGTGCGCGCCCAGCTGCCGCATCCGCTCCACCTTGAACGGGTTGGCCGTCTCCGCCGCGAACACGCGCACGACCCGTCCCGCCCGCCGGCCCGCGTAGGCGAGCCCCTGGCCAAAGTTGCCGGCGGACGCGCAGACGAGCTCCGTCTCCGGCCCGGCCGCGCTGTCCGCCTGCAGCCGGCGCACCAGCCAGTCCGTCCCGCGCCCCTTGAAGGAGCGGATGGGGTTCAGCGTCTCGACCTTGCACAGCATCCACATCCCCAGCCGCGCGGAGAGCGCATCGCTCATGAACTGCGGCGTATGGGCGAACGCGGGATCCATCGCCTCCGCGGCCGCGGCGATGCCCTCCAGCCGGATGCGCCGGCCGTCCTCCACCGTGGCGCCGTCGTTTTCCGCCGTCGGGCCGTTCACAGGTCGATCACGGGGCGCGGTGGGTTCAGGGGAAGCAGCGGACGGGGACGACAGCACCAATATACAATATACGGCATCCTCCCCGGTCCTGTCTTGCCCCCCGGCGGCACTCGCGCCTACACTGCGGCGCACGCGGCGAAGCACCATCCCCCCTCGCAAAATTCGCGACCATGATCCGAATCGTTTTCCTGGCGCCGCTCCTGGCCCTCGCGCTCGCATCCGTGCCGGCGGATGCGCAGGAGCGGCCGCTGGGCACCCTGCGCGAGCAGGCGCAGACGCGGCAGGAGTGGCTGCGCCTGCGGCTGGAGCGCGTGCTGCCCCGGCTGATGCGCGAGCAGGACGTGGGGATGTGGATCGTCCCCGTGCGCGAGTACAACGAGGACCCCGTGTTCTGGTCGCTCGTCTCGCCCACGACGATGGCGGCCCGCCGGCGGACGATCTACACGTTCTGCGACCGGGGCGCGGCGGGGG
>DASQZE010000405.1:0-11439 GCA_035638875.1 Longimicrobium sp. | reverse complement strand
CACGCGCGGGCGCCCCGCACGCAACCCGCGGGGCATGTGTACGTGCGGTAAGTCGTTCAGGTTTCTGATGCTGCGGATTCGGTGCGGAGGCGGGGGAGATTCAGCGATGCCGGGCGCAGGTCCGCCGGGCCCGCGCGGGGCCCCTCACCCCCCGGCCCCCTCTCCCGTACACTACCTGTCTGCACCCTCGATTGCCTGCCCTGTACGGGAGAGGGCTCCGCGTCGCGCAGCGACGCACCGCCCGCGTCCTATCGCCCGCCTCGCGCCCATCCCCAGCTCCCCCCGATCTCCCCTACTCCGGCCCCGCGGCGTCGCGCATGCGGCGGTGGTGCGCCAGGCGCTCCTGCGCCGTCCGCGCCTCGTCCAGCCGGTTCAGGCGCGTGAGCAGGGCGACGAGCCGGTCGTAATCCACCGCGATCACGCGATGATTGGGGTCGCGCGCGTTCTCCTCCACCAGGATGGCTGCCAGCAGCGCGTCCGCGGCCTCCCACTCGCGCCCCTGCGCCAGCAGCGCATTGCTGAGCGCCATGGGGTAGCGTGCCTCGTCGGGGTTGGCCTCGGCGGCCAGGCGGTAGCGGTCCGCCGCCTCGGACCAGCGGCTCTGGCGCCCCAGCGACACGCCCTCGTCAAAGAAGCGCTCCGCCCGCCGCGCCCGGGCCCGCGCCTCGTCCTCCGCCGAGATCACCAGCACGGGCGCAGGCGGCGGAGCGGGCGGCGGCGCCACGGGCTGGCGCGGCGTGCACGCCGGCAGCGCGAGCGGCAGCAGTGCGAGAAAAAAGCGTCGTGCCTGCATACGAGACCTGCGGGACTGCGGGATGAGTGAACGGCCGAACTCTACGGCCGGGCGTCCTACCCCGTCAATCGGCGGATGTGGCAGTCACGCCGCCGCGCCGCGCGAAACCAGGTGCGCCGCGGCCTCGGCGTGCCCCGTCTCCCGCGCGAAGTCGATGGGCCGGCGGCCGTCTTCCGCGGCCAGGTCCGGCTCCGCGCCGGCGCCGAGCAGCAGGTCGATCAGCTCGATGGAGCCGTGCTGCGCCGCCGAGTGGAGCGCCGTGTAGCCGCCGTGCTGCCGCGCGTTCACGTCCGCGCCCGCGGCCACGAGCAGCCGCGCCGCCTCCACCCGCGCGGACCCCGCCATGCCGGCGTGCAGCGGCGTGTTGCGCATCCCGTTCACGGACACGGCGTTCGCGCCCGCGCCGCGCTCCAGCAGCAGCCGCGCGGCGTCCACGTGGCCAAAGAAGCCGGCCAGGTGCAGCATTGTCCACCCGTCGTTGGAAAAGCGGGTGACGGCGGAGGGCTCCGCGTCCAGCGCCGCGCGCAGGGTGTCGGTATCGCCCAGGGCCGCGGCCTCGAAGGCGTCCGGCCGCCATCCGTGCGCCAGCAGCACCTCCGCCAGGTCGCGGCGCCCGTGGTACAGCGCGATCAGCAGGGGGCTGTCGCCGCCGTCCGCGCGCGCACCGGCGGCTGCGGGATCGCGCTGGAGCAGGGTCCGCAGCGCATCCGCATCCCCCGCCTTGACCGCCTCGATCGTCTCCGCCGCCACGCTCGCCGCTCGCGTTTGCATCATCCACCTCGTCGGGTCAGGCTTGACTGTTCAGCTGGGCTGACGGACAGGAGACAGAGTAGGGTCTGGTGCAGGGCGGCAACAAGGATTGCGATGCGGAAGTCGGCGACAGGAGGATCTCGGGCGAGCCGGCGGCAGGAGGGATCCCCAAGCGAAGTCCGGGCAGAGCGAATGAATTCGCCGCAACAACTACACGAAGTCCGCCCGCGCGGACTATCCGTCGCGGGCGAGTGCCACGCCAAGGGCGGAGTTCATGGTTCAAGCAGTTGAAGCCTCGTTCGGCAGAGAGGCGAGCGCAGCGAGCCGAGACGGGGCTTATGGCTTTCCCAGCGGCGGCTTTTAGCCGCTCAGGCCGGATGCTCGCCACCGGCTCGATTCGCCGCGATGGCTTTTGCCCTTCCGCAGTTGAAGCCTCACGCAGTTTGTGAGGCTTTCCGCAGTCGTTGCGGCCGCTTTAGCCGCTCAGGCCGGAGCGCCTGCGTACTTGATCATCGGGAAACGATGTCCCACCGGCAGCGGCAGGACGAAGCGGTCCGTGTAGAAAGCCCGCACGATCAGCGGAAAATCACGGGATTCCCGCAACTTTGTGCGTCTGCACGGACAGGCGCCAGGGTGGTCCCAGCTCCATCACGGCGGCAATCGTCTCCGCGTAGTTTGGCCCGCCCAGCACGGGCACGTCCACCGGCTGCAGAAAGTACTGCCCGAAGCGCGTGCCCTCGGCAATGCGCCGCACGGCATCCACGTCCGGCGTGGCGCCCGGCGCCAGGGCGCCCGTGTACAGCAGCTTGAGCTCGTCGCCGTCCTTCTGCGCGAACTCGGCCTGCTTGGGCGAGACGGTCAGCCAGTCCACCAGCGAGCGGTCCACGGGGCGCGAGCCGTTGCTTTCCATGGTGATGCGGTAGCCGCGCGCCCGCAGCGCGTCGCTGAGCGGCCGGTCGAACTGCAGGCTGGGCTCGCCGCCGGTGGCCACCAGCAGCAGCCCCGGCCGCTCCCCGCCGAACCCCTCCAGCGCCGTGCGGCGCACCAGGTCCAGCGTGTCGTCCAGATCCAGCGTATACAGCGCCTTGACCCAGTCCGTGTCGCACCACGGGCACACGTCGTAGCCCAGGTTGCACCCCGCGAAGCGGAGGAACACCGCCGGGGTACCCGCCTGCGCGCCCTCGCCCTGCAGCGTGGCGAACACCTCCCTGATGCCGTACTTCCTCCCCGCCATGCCGTCCGAATCCCGTTCTCGATGATCCCAGTCGGGCCCATCCCTCGCCCGTACGTGAACTTAGCACCGCCGCGGCCCCCGCTCCACCCCCGCCGGGTACCCCTCACCTTTCCCGCACCGTGAACGCTGTTCGGGTTGGAGACGATCCCCCGGCCGACGCGCCTCTTGTCGCAGTGTGCGGGGATCCGTGTAGCACCATCCGTTTCACCCCTCGCCGCGTATTGTATACAGCAAAAAAGGGCCATGGGACACAGGTGCCTCATACCGTACCCCACAGGCCCCAGGAGCAGCGAGCCCGCCTGTGTGCGGTGTTTGCTAAACAATTGCAAAATAACGAGATCCAGAAATCAGGCACCCTGGCCCCGCCCTTGCCCTTTGGATGGCCATCACCGCCCGAACAGGGCGCACAAATGTTCAGGGGAGTCAGCGAAGGTGGCCCCGTAGTTCTCACCCAATCCGCAGCACCCTCCGCCCGTCCAAACCGCAGCACCGACCCTCCCACGCCGTCCAACGCTGTCCGCCCCCAGTATGGGCCCGGAGCTTCCCCGCTCCGGGCCCACTTCTTTTTCCGCCGCCGCGGGGACGAGCGGCTCGCAACCTGCGCCCACCGGAGCGGGTACAACCGTGCGAGCCGCTACCGGGGCGGCACACGCACCTACACGTGAGGGGACGAGGATGATGAAGCAGACGATGATCGCGGCGGCGCTGGCCGCCGTGGGACTTGCCGTGGTGGCGGATTCGGCGGCGGCGCAGCAGCAGCCGGCACAGGCGCGGGAGCAGTCCATCCGCGTGACCGGCGTGGGCGAGGCGAGGGCCAAGCCGGACCAGGCCATCGGCGACTTTGGCGTGGAGACGCTGGCGGCCACGGCGCAGCAGGCCGCGGCGGAGAACGCCCAGCGGATGCAGCGGGTGATCGAGGCGCTGGTGCGGGCCGGGGTGCCGCGCGACCGCATCGAGACGCGCGACTACAACGTGTACCCGGACTACGACCCGCAGCCGCGCCCCGACACCAGCGAGCCCCGCATCCGCGGCTACCGGGTGTCGAACACGGTGTCGGTGACGCTGGACGACATCGAGCGCGTGGGCACGGTGATCGATGCGGCGCTGGGGGCAGGCGCCAACCGCGTGAACGGTGTCCGCTTCGGGCTGCGCGATCCGCAGGCGTTCCGGCAGCGCGCCATCGACGATGCCGTGCGCCGCGCCCGCTCCGACGGCGAGGCGCTGGCGAACGCGCTGGGGCTGAGCCTGGGGATGGTGCGCGAGGCGTACACGGCGGACGTGGGCACCGTGCAGCCCGTGATGATGGAGCGCCTGCAGATGTCCGACGCGGCGGCGAACATGGCGACGCCCATCAACCCCGGCGAGCAGACGGTGCGCGCCACGGTGGTGGTCGTCTACGCGATCACCGGCCGCTGACCGCCGTCCGCCCGTAACCGAAGCGCGGCCCGGGACACCGTCCCGGGCCGCTCTGCTTTCCCCTGCCTGCCCGAGGGTGCTTTCCTGAGTTCGACTTTGGCCGTTCCCGGTCAAACTGTCCCGCGGCGCCTCCCCGTCGCAGACGGGGCCTGCTTCCCGCAACCCTGAGGAACAGCCAAGCTGATTTTGCCATCCTAGAAAAAACGCGGATCCCGTCCCCTCGCCGGCAGCAAGCGGTCTACCAAGGGCCTGATGCGTCCGGCGCAATCCGTCCGGTCCGCGATCGGCCATCGCGGCGCATGACTCCATCCGCACGGAAGGTGATGGAGGTCGCATAATGGGATGGTCGTGATCGCGACGGCCGGACGCGGATCGGACGGCGGGCAGCAGGGTGCCCGGGATCCTTGGTGGGGAGCCTGCTGCCGGCGCGGGGACGGCTATCCGCGTTTTTTGGGAGGGGCAGGATGGCCGCGGCGGAGGTGGATGGCTGCCCTGGTTCGATATCCACCTGATCGCGATCAGTAAGAGTGTGCCCGCGCCGGAACTTTGGACGACGTGGCAGGACAGGATGGATGGAGCGCTTGTGCCGGCAGCAGCCTGGAGCCAGCATCTCCACTCCAGAAACGAAGAGGACAGAGATCCGTTCTCCGCGTCCTTCGCGTGAGGCCATCTTTGGGGACGTGGTCTCTGCCCGCGGGCAACCGGCATGGCGCGGCGGAGTAGATCCTTCGGTCGGCGCCGGAGTGTGCGGCACGGGAGGGATTCGGCGGCGCCTCCCTCAGGAAATCAATCGGGGGAGGCACCCTATAGGGGGGCGTGGTTACGTGGGGTGGCGAAGTGTTTTACGCCCCGCCGATGCAGAGGGGGAAGCCGCCGGGGGACGTACCCACCTCGACGAGGAAGACGAGGGTCGTGAGCGAGCCGAACACGCCTACGCCGTCGCCCACGATGCTGGAGACGCGCACCTGCCCCGAGGGGTTGAAGTTGCCGCCCCGCACGCCGTTGATGTAGTTGCGGTCCGCCGCGGCGATCACCACGCGGGCGGCGGTTTCGTCCGGCAGGCCGGCCTGCAGCGCGCGCAGCAGGTCCTGGTTGTAGTCGAAGCGGTCGAACACGCCGAACTCTCCCGGCAGCACCAGCGTGGTGTCGTTGGCCGAGACGGACACCCCAACCAGCTCCATGGGGTCCGGCGCGTTGAAGCTGGCCGGCAGCCTGCCGCTCAGCCCGTAGATGGTGAGCGGCACCAGGTATCCCCACGCGCCGGGCGCCGGCGTCCAGCTCAGGGGCAGCGGCGTGCCGGGGGGCAGCGAGCACACCGGCTCCACGCGGTCGTTGCGGCTCGTGGTGCGGATGCCGTTCGCGCGGAACGTTCCGGGCACCGTGGTGATGGCCCGGGCCACCTCGCCGCGCGCCGTCTCCACGCGCAGCTCGTACGTCTGCCCCGGCTGCACCCAGCGGCCGTCCTCGCCGCGGCTGGCGTAGCAGGTGACGCCGACGGCCACCTCGGAGCCCTCGTACCCCGCGTCCACGCTGTAGCAGGGCTCGGTGGTCTGGTCGAAGACGACGTCGCGCCCGCCGCCCGTCACCACCACCCGCGCGCCCGTTTCGCCCACGGACGTCTGCTCGCGCACGGAGCGGTGCAGCAGGAGGGTCTGCCGCACGATGTCCGTCCGCAGCACGGCCTCTACCACCAGCCGGTCCTCGCCCGCCGGCACCGTCACGTCCGCGATGGTGCACCCGGCCAGCAGGAGCACCGCCGCGGCGGCCGTCATCATCCGAAACAACATCAGGAACCTCGGTTGTCGTTCACTGCGGCGCCGGGATGGAGATCCGTCTCCCGGACGTCAGGCCTGCTCGGTCATCGTGAGGTCGTACGGCCAGCGGTCGTCATCCGGCTTGGGACAGATGACGAAGCAGCGATGCCGCAGGAGCTCCGCGCGCTCGGCGGCATCCAGGTCGTCATTGATCCTTCCACCGGCGGACGGTGGTGCCGCGTCCACGTTGTAGTGCAGGGTGCCGGCCAGCAGGTAGTCCCGCCGGAAGGGCGTGCGCCACTGCGAGTTGCCGCCCCAGCCGCTGCCCAGGTCCGTCGTCGGGCGGGTGTTGCGGGCGTGGGCCCAGTAGAGCGTGGACCGCTCCGCCACTTCCCTGCGCAGGTGCCGCCGCCCGGCCGCCACGCGGACCCCTGCGCGGGTGATCAGCAGCGGCCCCAGCATGTAGCCGAGCCAGAAGACCTGCACTACCTCGGGTAGTGCCCCCTCGTCAGGCACCTCATCCACCGCGACGATCTCGTGGTGAAACGGATGGAAGTCCACCCGGTCCACCACCTGCAGCCCCAGCGCATCCATGAACCGCGCATATTCGTCTCGCGTGACCGGCGCGACGTCCCACGTCCGCTGCTCCCCCGCCGGCGCAAACGAGAGCTGCAGCAGGTCCACGATCCGCGACAACGCGTACAGCCGGCAGCGCTCCTCCGGAGTCATCGGCGGGATGGGACGGCCGGGGCGCGCGCGGACCGCATCCAACCAGCGCCGCTCGCCCTCGTTCGCGGCGAGCCAGGGACGGAGCAGGTCGTCGTACCCCGCGCCGCCCTCGTACGCCATCCATCCATCGTACAGCTGCCGATACGGGAGCTGGTCGCCGTACATCCCCTCACCTCTCCGTCAGAAGCTCGCCTCCACGCCGATGGCGGGGAGCACGGGGAACATGCTCAGGCCGCTGCGCGTGGGCGGGCTCTTGTCGTAGTTGTAGAAGTAGAACAGGACGTTCGCCCTCTTGCGTTATCAATGTAGCACGTCCGGTCAACCGTCATCGTCTCCCTGCTCGGCAACGGCCAAGTCAGGCCGGAAGTCGATTACACGGCCATAGAACCTCCGTTCCGTCCGCAGCGCCCCTTCACCACCCGCAGGTTTCAACGGCCACCGGTGCCGGAGTCGGGACATTTCGGGGGCAGTTGCACGTCCCACGCGTGTGTCACGAGCTGGCCGGCCGCGTGCCAAGTGTCCCCTAAATATCGGTGCTGCAACAAGATGGGAGAAGGCGGGCGCTCACTTTATGCGGACTCGCTCTTGCAGCGCCGATCTTCGCCCTTCAGTGGTCCCCACCGGGGCATCCATTCCGCCACACCTTCATGAGGAGAAACAATGAACATCCCCCAATCAGGCAGCCGGATTGGTCCGGCTGCCGCCCGGCTGCTCCTTCTCGCGACCGTAGCGGCGGCTCCGCTCCACGGCCAGCAGCGGACGCTCCCGTTCGACCCGCTTACGCCCGGGGAGCGCGCCACCGCGGAGCAGCTCGCCCGAGGCGACTCCAGCGTGCTGCGCCTGCTGGAGGGCAAGGCGGCAGACATCGCCTCCATCGAGTTGTTCGTGCCCAAACCGCCGGACGACGGGAAGCCGCTGAGCGCTCACGCGAACAGCATGGGCCGCCGGGCGGACTTGGTGTTCAGCGTGCTGGACGGCCCCCACTTCGGCGTGTGGGTGCGGGTAGACATGCAGGCTGGCCGCATTCTCGAAGTTCAGCGCGTGGGCGGCGACGCAGAACGCGGGTCATTCCAGGTCCCGTTCGCGCCGCGCGAGGTGGAGCGGGCCGGAAGCCTTGTGCTGGCGAGTGCAGAGGGACGCAGGCGATTGGGAGACCCGCCGCAGGGGTGGGTGCTGGAGTACCGGCCAATCGGTCCGGGAGCGCCGGGCGAGCCCTGTTTTCGCAGCCGCTGCGTCGCCGTGCTCTTTCGGCGGGACCGAACGTACCTTCGTTCATACGCCTTCGTGAATCTGGAGACCGGCACGGTCATCTTTCAGGACGGTGCCCAATGAGGCGCCTGATGCGCACGCTTGCGATCGCAGCGCTCCTCCTGTCCGTCGCCAGCTGCAAGGTCGTGGTGAATCCCACGACGCAGCCCCTCCCGGTAATGTGCTCCAACTCCAGCTTCGCGTCGCAGACCTTTTCGCATGCCGGGCAGCAGACGGAGTGGTCCGTCTGCTTTAAGGACCTGGGCATCCAGGGCCTGGGGATCAGCGGAGCCGTGTTCCGCACGTCCCCCACGGCGCCCGGTATGACGGTGCTCTGGGAAGGACGGTTCGCGGATGTGTTCGTCCCTTATCACAACGGCGATCCCGACTTCCGGTTCCATGACCTGAAGTGGGGATATCTGATTCCCCTCACCACGGCGGATTGCCCCGCGAGCGAGGGGGGGACTCTGCGTCATGCGCCGAATCCGACTCCGGGGCAGCCGCCGGGTCCACGGATCTGCCAGGAGATTCGGCCCACCGGTGTTGCCTGGCGCGATGCGATGGGGGTGCGCAGAGGGTCCGAACTGGTGCTCTGGGGCGTGTATGACATGGGGAACTACAAGATGATCATGGAGTGGAGCTTCCGCGACGACGGCGTGCTCCAAGGGCGCGCAGGAGCGACGGGCCACAACACGGCTACGTACCCGTGGGTGGCCCATATGCACAACGTGCTTTGGCGACTGGACATGGACATCGCCGGCAGCAACCATGATGGCGCGGCGCTCATGACCCACGGGGAGACGGGGGCGAATTACATCGCGACGGACGCAGTGCAGCCAATTGCCTTCGAAGGCGGCTTTACGTGGGATGCCCCCCAGTTCACCGGCCTGCTGGTCGAAGACGGCGTGCGCAAGAACCTTCGCGCCCATGCCTCCGGCTACACCCTCATGCCCATCCGCAGCGGAACCGCATACCATCAGGAGACGTTCACACACCGTAGTTTGTGGGTCACCCTTTACAATCACGACAACGCGGCCAACTGTGGTGGTATCCCGGAGCAGACGTTCGAGCTTCCTTGCTACGTGAACAACCAGATGGTGGCTGACGCGGATGTTGTCGTCTGGTATATGGGCTCGCTGCACCACCATCCACGGGATGAGGACGGGGTGTCTTACGAAGGGAACCCGAATACTCCGGCTGACAACACCTTCACCGGCGTCACACCGGTGATGTGGACGGGGTTCATGCTGATGCCCCACAACGTGTTCGACACCTCGCCGCTCTGGCAGTGAGGCTGCCGGTCAACGCCGGCCGGGATCCCACGCCGGGGCTCCCGGCCGGAATCGATCAAAAGCTCGCCTCGACGCCGATGGCGGGGAGCACGGGGAACATGCTCAGGCCGCTGCGCGTGGGCGGCGCCTTGTCGTAGTTGTAGAAGTAGAACAGCACGTTCTTCTTGTTGTACACGTTCAGCACCTGCAGGTACGGCGTGAACGTGCCCCAGCGGCGCGTGTACGGGCGGCGCAGGGTCACGTCCAGGCGGTGGTACGCCGGGTAGCGCTCGCGGTTGCGGTCGCCCAGCACCACGTACAGCGGCACGTCCGGGTCCTCGCCCTCGGGGCGGGGAATGCGGTATCCGCCCCCGGCGATGTCCGTCTCGAAGCCCACGATCTGCGCCACGGGGCGCGTGAACGGCGTGCCGCTGCCGTAGTTCCACCGCGCGCCCGCCTCCAGCGCGGCCGGCAGCCGGTACTGCAGCACCACGTCGACGTCCACCCGCCGGTCGTAGATGGGCGAGAAGGTGACCGTCTGCGGCACGCCCTGGATCCCCGCCGCCAGCGGATCGGGAAAGGTGCGCTCCGCGCGGAGCAGGCTCACCGTCGTCCACCCCGTCAGGCGCCCCGTGCTGCGCCGCACCAGCATGTCCAGTCCGTACGAATCTCCATCGCCCAGCAGCAGGTCGTCGTTGGGGTCGTTGGGGTTGTCCGTCGGGTTGAAGTCCGTGACGCCGCGGTAGTTGCGGTAGTACGCCTCGGCGGATGCGTACCACGTCTCGCCCCAGTACTTCTCCACCCCCAGCTGCACCTGGTCGCTCACCACGGGGGGCACGGACTCGTCCGCCAGGATCCAGGTGTCGTTGCTGACGGGGAGGTTCTCGTCGCGCAGGGAGTGCAGGAACTGCACGTAGCGCCCCGCCGCGATCTTGACGGCGGCGTCGCGGCGCGCCCCCAGAAAGCGCTTGACGGCCACCCGCGGCGACAGCAGCAGGCAGGTGCGGTCCGTCCGTTCGGGGATATTGATGGGATCCACTGGCGCGGGCTCAACGTTGCCTTCCGCGCAGGCGCCGGCGTTGCTGCGGGCCACGTCCACGCGTAGCCCGGGCTCCACGATCCACCCGCCCGGCTGCCAGCGCACCTGCCCGTACGCCGCGCCGAACCAGCCGGCCTCGTCGTTGGCGAAGAACTCCGTGCCGCCCGCCTCGGCGTAGTTGTCGTAGCGCATCCGCGTCACTTCGCCGCCGGCCTGCACGCCCAGCGTGGGCCCCACCTCGCGGCTGAAATCCGTCCGCAGCGCCGTCTCGCTGACGCTGCTGCCGAAGCGCGTGTCGTCGAAGTCCGGAAAGCGCACGGACTCGGCGTAGCGCGAGACGCCCAGGCGCGTGTCGGCGACCCAGCCGCGCACGGGCTGCGTCCAGCGCAGGCCGGCCACGTCGTTGCCCCAGTTCCACCGCACCCGCAGCACGCTGCCCTCGTCGTCCTCGTCCCCCGGCGGATCGAACTCGGAGAGGTCCAGCACGTCCTCGCCCAGGTAGCCCGTGAACGCCAGCCGCCCGCCCCCGCCCGTCTGCACGGAGGCGCCCGCCTGCAGGTCCGTGAGGTGATACGGAAAGTCCGTCACGGGGCGCAGCAGCGCGTCGAAGTACGAGCGGCGGCCGGAGACGAACCACGACCCCCGCTCGCCGCCCAGCGCGCGGGGCAGGACGGATGGCATCCCCGACTTGAGCGTGAGGCGGCTGGCGAGCACGGATACGCCCATGTCCGCGCTGAACGTGCTGTCGCCCACCTCGCTCTCGATGGTGAGCACGGACGACACGCGCCCGCCGTACTCCGCGCCGAACCCGCCGGAGAGCAGCTCTGCGCGGGCGATGACGTCGGAGTTGAAGACGCTGAACAGGCCGCCCAGATGGAACGGGTTGAAGACGGGAAACCCGTCCAGCAGGATGAGGTTCTGGTCCGACGAGCCGCCGCGGACGTTGAAGGCGCTGGAGAAGTCGGAGGTGGATACGACGCCGGGGAGCACCTCCACGGCCCGCATGACGTCCGCCTCGCCCAGGCCGGGAAGCATCTTGATCTCGTCGCCGGTGATGACGCGCGTGGTGGTGCCGGCCTCCGTCTCGAAGCGGGTGCGCTCGCGCTGCGTATCGCGGCGGCTGCGAACCTCCACGGGATCGAGGACGAGCGCCTGCTCGGCCAGCCGCAGCTCCGCGCGCGCCTCGCCGCCGGCGGACACCTGCA
>DASQZE010000404.1:0-2462 GCA_035638875.1 Longimicrobium sp. | reverse complement strand
GACGCAACGGCCCCGGCCCGCGCCGCGTGCCCCCGGGGAAAGCGGCGGATGGCCATCCACAGCATCGCCGCCACGGCCAGGAACGCCAGCCCGCTCGTGGCGCGGTGGCTGAACTCGATGAGCGTCTCTACCGACGGCGCGCGGGGGATGACCACGCCGTTGCAGCGCGGCCAGTGCGCCCCGCACCCCGCGCCCGAGCCCGTGGCCCGCACGACGGCGCCCCACAGCACCACGGCCACGTTGTACGCCAGCACCATCCAGGCGAATCGGGCAAACCGGGCCTGGGCGTCGGATGTGGAGCGCATGGGATCGCAGATCGGGATCGTCCGGGGGATACGGCGAGCCACGATGATATCCGGCTGAGGATCGCCCGCACAAGTGCTTGATGCGGCGCGGGTTGGCGGCCGGTCGGGAGATTCCCTACGATGGAGTGGGGCAACCTGCGGACATTCGGGGGCGCGGGGTAGCGCGAAGGCTTGCAGGGCGTATATTTGGCCGCGAGTTGCGACCCCCATCCGGACGAGTTGATGTCAGACGTTTCCGTCAGCCTGGTTTCCGACGGCTTTGCCGCGCCCCCGAGCACGGCCGCCACCGCCGACATGACGACCGCCACGCAGCGGGCCGGCATGGAAGCCGCGCGCACCGGTGCCGGCGGCGTGGGGCAATTGCTGCGCGACTACGTGACGCTCACCAAGCCGCGCATCATCTCGCTGCTGCTGGTGACCACGTGGGCGCCCATGGTCATTGCCTCGCGCGGCTGGCCCGACGGCTGGACGCTGCTGTGGACCATGCTGGGCGGCTACTTGATGGCGGGCGGCGCCAACGCGATCAACATGTTCATGGATCGCGACATCGACGCGCACATGCCGCGGACCAAGCTGCGGCCCATCCCCAGCGGGCGGATGTCGCCGGGGCACGTGCTGGCGTTCGGCATCACGCTGGGCGCGGCCGCGTTCGCCGTGTACGCGCTGCTGGTGAACCTGCTGAGCGCCTCGCTGGCGCTGGCGGGGCTGCTGTACTACGTCTTCATCTACACCCGCTGGCTCAAGCGCACGTCGCCGCAGAACATCGTGATCGGCGGCGCGGCGGGCGCGTTCCCCCCGCTGGTGGGATGGGCGGCGGCCACGGGCGAAGTGTCGCTGACGGCGGCGTACCTGTTCATGATCATCTTCTTCTGGACGCCGCCGCACTTCTGGGCGCTGGCGCTCGTCAAGCAGAAGGACTACGGCCGCGTGGGCGTGCCCATGGCGCCCAACGTGTGGGGCGAGCGCGAGACGATGCGGCAGATGCTCATCTACACGCTCATCCTGCTGCCGCTCTCGCTGGGCCCCGTGACGTACGGCGGGCTGGGGATGACGTACGGCGTGCTGGCCACCGCGCTGGGCGCCTGGTTCCTGCGCGACGTGATCCGGGTGCTGCGCGCGGCGGATTACGTGCGGCCGGCGTGGACGCTGTACAAGAGCTCGCTGCTGTACCTGGCGCTGCTGTTCGCCGCCATGGCCGTGGACGGCGTGGTGGCGCGCGGGGCCGAGGCATCGCCGGGCGTCATCTTCCTGCGCGACCCGGGTCACGTGGCCGCGGTGGTCGAAGGCCGGTGAGCGCGCCAGACAACATCGCCTTTCACGCGGCGGATCCGGCGGGGGGCAGCGGCGTCGTCGTGCTCCTGTTCCGGCCGGACGCGGAGGGGCGGGTGCGGGTGCGCGAGTGGTCCAGCGCCAACTACACGCAGCCCGGCCGCGAAGACATCCTCCCCGTGGACGAGATGCGCGCCCGCGTGGACGAGTGGGCCCGCACCGGGTGGACGCTCACGGAGTCGCCGGTGCGGATTGGGCACTGGCTGGCGGGGCGGGGCTGAGGGGACGGCAGTTCCAGGTACCAAGTGCCGAGTGCCGAGTATCTGATAACCGGCTTCTCGGCCGGTGATCGGCAATCGCTCCCCCATCTCGATGCCGGCGCAGTTTCAAACCTCCCCCAGGGGTTTTGGGGGGAGGTGCGAGCCTGGGCGAGCGAATGAATTCGCCGCAACGACCACACGAAGTCCGCCTGCGCGGACTGTCCGTCGCGGGCGAGTGCCACGCCGGTACGGTGTCCCACGCCCGAGTGAAGTTTCTCCCCTCCTGCCCGCGAAGCGGGGGAGGGGGCCGGGGGGAGGGGGCTCTCCGCGCTCGCCGGAACTTCGCTTCCCTGCACGGGCCATCGCCCAGACGCAGTTCAAACCTCCCCAGGGTTTTTTGGGGGAGGTGCGAGCCCCGGCGAGCGGAGGGGGCGCCCGACGAAGGCCCCGCTTGACGCTTCCGATCCTCATCCCACCCTCCGAACCCTATCTCCCATGCCCGTCGCCACCTCGCGCGCGGACGCCCGCTGGCACGCCGTGGTCGAAGAGCACCAGGTAGCGCTCGCGGCTTACCTGGATGCGGCCGGCCGGCTGCCGGACAGCGCGTGGCACCAGCCGTGGAAGCCGG
>DASQZE010000403.1:0-8463 GCA_035638875.1 Longimicrobium sp. | reverse complement strand
GCTCAGCGTGTCGTTTCTCGCCGCGTGAGCATCTGGCCCAGTGCTAAGGCGCGGCGTGTTCTTGCCGCGCTGCTCCGGATTGGCTGGACGGTGAAGCGGCAAGACGGAACCTCTCACCGCACGCTGGCGCAGGAGGGCTGGCCGGACTACGTGTTTGCCTTCCACGACTCGGAAGAGATCGGCTCTCGCATGCTTGCGCGAATCGCGAAGCGGACCGGACTCGCCAGCCGACCTGTAGAACGGCAGCCGCACCGTCACTGGCCGCGGCTGCCGTTCTCGACTCACGCCGTGGCCACGCTCAGCCGGCGCACCACCTCGCGCGCGCCGCGGCGGTAGACGGTCAGGCACGCCACCTCGCCCGCGGCGTCACCAGTTTTCCGTAATGATGGTTCACTTGAACAGGCTCCACGGCGTGGCAGTGTCCGTGGACGCATATTTGCGGATCATTTTAGACGGGCAGCAATCCTGCCGTCCGGCACAGTGCTACCATTGGAGAATCACAATGAAGAAGATCCGGCTGAACCTGAACCGCATCGAGATCGAATCATTCCCGACGGCAATGATCCCCAAGGGAACGGGTACCGTGGAGGCGCATTTGCGCACGCGCCCCGGTGACACGTGGTGCGGCCAAGATTGCCAGACATATCATTTTGGCTGTTTTACGAATCTGTGCTGAGTCGCTAATCCACCACCGCCTGATAAGAGCCGCAGGGCCACGACTGGTTTGGCTAGTACGCCGGCTCGGCAGCCGCGGACGCTTCCGCCCGCGGCTGCCGTTCTCGCCTCACGCCGTCGCCAAGCTCAGCCGGCGCACCACCTCGCGCGCGCCGCGGCGGTAGACGGTCAGGCACACCAGCTCGCCCGCGGCGTCGCGCACCTGCCAGGGGGGAAAGCAATCATAGCGCCGCTTTCCGCGACCGTGTCAGGCCGCAGCCAGCCTTCCCTTGAGCTTGGCAATTCTGGATTCAACCTCGGCCCGGTCCTGCGCGGCGGGTACCAGCTCCAGGTATTTGCCCAAGTCATGCGCTGCCTCGTCGACACGACCCAGGCCCGTCAAGGCCATGGCGCGGTTGCGGTAAAGTCCGGGATCACCGGGCGCCAGGGCAACGGCCCGGTCCAAGTCGGCCGCGGCCTCGGCCACGCGGCCTTGGGCGTAGTGCAGCGCCCCCCGTTTGGCGAGCACCAGCGGCTGCGCGGGTTGCCGAGCGAGTGCGGCGTTGTAGTCAGCCAAGGCGTCTTCGGCACGGCCCAGAGCCTCTAGCGCAAGGGCGCGTCCTCCCAATGCCAGATTCACGGTAGGATCCAGGTCCAACGCCCGCGAGAAGGCTTCTACCGCTTCCTCGAACCTACCCAGCTTCCTGAGGCACTGGCCGAGGTTGGTCCACACCTCCTGGTAGGGAGGACTCAGCCGAATGGCGGTCCTGTAGTCCTCCATCGCTTCTTCCAGCCGCCCCATCTTGAGCAGCACGTTGCCGCGATCGTTGTAGTATTCAGAGTAGTTCGGGTCCATCTTCATGGTGGCCCCGAAGTACTCCACCGCCTTGTCATACTCGCCCGTGGCCGTGTACACCTGCGCGATGTTGTACAGCAGGACGGAACGGTGAAGCCGGTGCCGGTCCTCCTTTATGTGCTCCGAAAGCTCGGCGTAGCCAGTCTTGCACAGTTCCACGGCCTCGGACGGATGTCCCTGCCGGTGGCGAACCAAGGCGAGCCCGTTTTTCAGGAAGACGCGCAGGAAGTGCAGGTCCTCGGCAGGGATGTCGCCCTGCTCCAGCAGCGAAAGTCCTTCCTGCAGGTACGCCTCGGCCCGGGCTGGGTCGCGCTGGGGCAGAAATCGGACGTGCAGCATTGACATGGTGTAACAGATGCGCGCGCGATCAACGGGGTCACTGATCTTTTCTAGCGCCTCCTCTTTGACGATGCGGTGGGCGCGCTCAACCTGCCCCGCGGCGATCAGGCAGCCAAAGATGCTTCCCACCAAGTTCCACCGTGTAAAGTAGGGCCCCACACCCACGATCTCGTCCAGGTGCTCCAAGACCGAGTCGGCATAAGTCAGCGCATCTTCGTAGAAGCCGTTGTGGTTGTAGCGTCCCAAGGCGAACGCCTGCCACGGGTGTGCGTTGCCGGGGGTTTCGCTCCCCAGCCACATGCGGATCAGCTCTGGAATGTGTACTTCCATCGCCTGCATGTCCGCCTTTACCTTTGCTTCTAGCTCGCGCGCAAGCTCCGTCATCTCGAGCGGGGTGTACGGCGCCACGGGATCACTGGGAAGCTCCATGCGCACCCGCCGCACGGGGGCCACGCTCTCGAATTGCGCTTCCACCGCGTCGGCACCGCCAGGTTCGACCGCCACCAGTAGGGTGAGACCGAACGCCTGCCCGCGCCGCCGCACCAGTTCGTAGAAGAAGCGGCGCACCATGAAGCCTGACCGGTCATAGTCGTCGCACACCAGCACCTTGGCGGCGGGGTACGGCGCTTGGCGGAAGAGCCGGTCCAGCAGTTCCACAAGCCCATGCGGAATTCGGTAGGCGCGGTCAAGCGCGTAATTGCGAACAGCCTCCCCACCCACGGCCGCTGCAGTAAGCGTTTTCTTTACCTCCGGTAGGCCCTGTGCCTCAGGGAGCACGGCCGAAAGCTCCAGCGCATGCACGTCCAGGAGTTCCGGGGCGTGCCGCTCGACCTGCGGGAGCAGTTGCTCCATCAGGAAGTTTACCCCTGCCCAAAGTCCTCCCTGGCTGACGTCGCACGGGAGCAGCCAAGTAGCCGCGCCTTGTGCTTCGGTCTTCTCGGCCCACGCTTTTAGAACGCGCTGGCGGCTCTGCCCGGAAGGCGCTTCCAGGACGATTACGCCGCTGTAAGCGGCAGGGGGGGCGGGAAGGTCGTGCTCCCGGTACATGGAAGGATTTGTTGAGGGTTCGGCGGGGAGGTGGGCCGCCCGCAGATGCGAGCGGCCCGGTTCAGTCAGCCGGTCGTGTCCCAGCAGATTTCCGGGCACGTCCAGCAGGGGTATAGTGCCGGCGAGGTGCTTGCGGTGCTGTCCGCGAACGGGTCGACGGTAACCATGTTGTCCATCTGTTGCCTTTCTGTGGGTTGGTAGGATGTGACCGCAGGTGGAAGGTAGATTAGGCGTTCATTATAAGTCAATAGTAATTTTTTTGCTCTGATTGGGAAAGATGCATCACAACCAGGGTGCACCGAGATTAGCGGTGTTTTCGTGGCTCGCAGAACATAGGCAATCTGTAGGCGCTCAGAACAGGCTCCCGCATTTCCATAACGACGGCGCTGCGCGGGAAGCCGCAGATCTGCGTAGTCGTGAAGGAGCTTAGCCGTAGTCGGTCGATGCTACACCCGGCTGTCATAGGCGGGCCGAGCTTGCGCCTGTCGGGTTCGCAACTGGCCTGCTTTCTGCCCATCCGCCCGCCTCGTAGATTGAGCGCGGCGGGCGGTTTGCTGCCGTCAGGAGCGGGTCACACGCCACACCGACACAGAAACGGAGCCGCATGGTCGAGGTAGCCAGCACACCTCCCAGCGAACGCTATCCAGGCCGCCCGCCCGAGGGGCGCGTGGTCGTCATCGCGCCCACGCGCGCGGCGTGCGAGACCATCGAGCTGGGCGTGCAACTCACCGGCGTCTCCACCGTCATCCAGCGCGAGCACGGCGAGGAGATCCGCGAGCTGGCCCGCTCCGGCCGCGGCTTCGGCATCATGGCGGGCACGGGCACGGGCAAGACGCTGGCAGTACGCCCCATCGCCCAGGAGATCCTGGGCACACAGGAGCTGCGCGTGGGCGTCGTGAACCGCGAGCGCGAGGCCACGCCCGAGACGCCGACGTGGAACGTGGTCATCGTCACCACGGGGATCGCGCGGCGGTGGCTGCAGGACGACATGATCGACCAGACGGACGTCGTCATCGTGGACGAGATCCACCAGACCAGCGCGGAGCTGGAGCTGTGCCTGGCCCTGGCCAAGCGCGCCGGCTGCCGCTTCATCTGGCTCAGCGCCACCGTCGATCCGTCGTTCTACAAGAACTACCTGGACAGCGCCGCCGTCATCGAATCGTACGCGTTCGACCCCGACAAGGCGGCGAACGTGCGCGTATCCAACACGGCCGATCCCGTCGGCTTCCTGGGCGACCGCTTCATGCGCCACGTGCAGAAGGAAAAGCGCGGCGTGGCCGTGTTCGTCCCCACGCGGGCGGGGACGGAAAAGGTGGCCAAGGCGGTGGACGAGCGGTACAAGGGCGTGCTGACGGAGTTCTACCACGGCGGCGAGCCCGTCGCCAAGCTCCGCCCGTTCCTGGAGGAGGACGGTGCCACGCACCCGTTCGTGCTGTCCATGACGGCGGCGGGGCAGAGCGCGCTGAACATCCGCGGGCTGGATACCGTCGTCATCGAAGACGCGCAGTTCACCACGCTGGTGAAAAAGGGCAAGAGCGTGCTCACGCGCATGCCCCTGGGCGCCAACGAGATCCTGCAGATGGCGGGGCGCGTCCACGGCCGCGTAAAGGACGGCGAGGTGTGGATCCTGTCGGAGCGCAACATCGAGTTCAGCGAGCTGCGCCCCACGGAGCCGCACTTTCAGCTCGCGGGCGACCCCGAGCGCGTGGCCATGACCTGCGCCGACATGGGCGTCCGCGCGGACGAGCTGGATCTGCCCGTGCCGCTGGACCGCATCGCCTACCGCCGCGCGCTGGAGACGCTGCAGACGCGCGGCATCATCGCCAACGGCCGGCTGACGCAGTACGGGCGCAAGGTAGAGGTGCTGCCCGTGGACCGCGCGTGGGGCGAGCTGCTGGTGAAGGCGGATGAGCATCTCGTCCCCATCGTGGCCGCGTGCGCATCCATCGAGTCGCTGCACCGCATGCTGCGCCAGCAGGACAACGACATCGGCGCGTACGTGGTCAAGGGGAGCGACCACCTGACGGCGTACGCCATCTACCAGGACGCGCTGGCGCAGAACGGCAGCCTGGGCAGCGTGTACGGCCTGCCGCGCCACGTGTTCGACGCCGAGGCGCTGGAAAAGTGGTGCGAGGAGCGGGGGGTGATGATGCGGTCCATCGAGGACGCCGCGCTCGCCATCGCCTCCATCTTCCGCGGGCTGGACCTGGAGCTGCCGCGCCACCTGCCGGAACTGAACCCCAAGCTGGACCGCGAGTGGCGGGCGCTGGTCGCCCAGGTGATGCCGCTGGACCTGGTGATCGACGAGGAGACGAGCTGGGGCGAGCACGTGACCGTCAGCAAGACGAGCGTGGCCAGCAGCTACGGCGTCGTCGCGGGCGAGATCGTGTACTTCGCGGACAAGATGGGGCGCGCGCGCGGCTCCATCAGCGGCACCAACATCCCGGACGACATGATCTGGGAGTTCGCGTCGCCGGGCGAGATCGAGATCGTCTACGACCCCGCGCACCGCCGCGCGCCCCTGCGGCTGCGGCGCGCGCAGCAGTTCCACGGCTTCGTGCTGGAGAGCGAGGACGAGGGGATCGCCGCGTTCCCCCAGGGGCACGAGGACGCGGCCCGCCGCGCGCTGGCGGAGGCGCTGGCCAGCGGGCAGGCGTACCACCCGGACATGAACCGCATCCGCGAGACGCTGCGCGAGCTGCGCGAGGTATTCCGGCGCTCGGCGGGGACGACGGCGGCCGTCGACGAGAAGGTGCTGACGGACCACCTGCTGGAGAAGCTGGCGGGCGTCAACAGCTTTACGGCGTTCATGGAGACGCCGCTGCGGGTGGATCCGGACGAGCTGGTGCCGGCGGAGGAGCGGGCGCGGTGGATGGCGCTGCCGGACCACATCTGGATCGCGGAGCGCTCGTACCCGCTGGACTACGTGCTGGAGGATGATGGAACCGCCGTCGTCCGCGCGCGCATCCCGGCCAAGACGCTCAACGAGGCGGACGAGTCGGCGCTTCCGGAGCTGGACCGCCCGCTGCACTGGACGGTCACGCGCGGCAAGCACGAGGCGGTGCGCGCGGCCACGCTGGACGAGGCGCGCGTGCTGGTGCGCGACACGTCGTCCGCCACGCGCGACCGGGCGCGCGAGGAGGAGGAGGGCGGCCCGCGCGGCGGCCGTCCGCGCGGCGAGGGCGGCCGTGGGCGGCGCGCCGGCCAGCGCAAGGGCCACGGCGGCGCCGACCGCAACGGCGGCGGCGAAGACCGGCACGGACGTGGCGGCCGCGGGGGCGGCGGCGCGCGGCGCAAGAAGGACGGGGGGAAGGGCGGGGGACGGAGGAAGGGGCGGTAGGGCCGTCACCCGAAGGGCCCTCACCCGGGTTCGTAAACCTCACCCACCCTCTCCCACAAACTGCGTGGGAGAGGGTGTATACTTCTACGGGCTTTCGTCGCGGCGCACACGTTCGTGCGGGCGCGGGATTGAGCAGCGCGTCGGGCGCGATGCGGGCGCGTTGCGTGGTGGCAGGCGCGACAATTACGGGCGGAGGCGCGACACGTCGGCGCGCGGCGGATCGTGCGCGTGGGCGGGCAGAGCGGCGCGGTCCGGGGCCAGGAGCGCGTTGGCGGGCAGCGCGGCGCGGTTGGGACCAGGAGCGAATGAATTCGCCGCTGGAAAGGCGCGAAGTCCGCCTGCGCGGACTGCTCCGGCGGAGTGGTTGCACCAGTCCAGAACCCCTCTCCCGCGACGTGCGGGCGAGGGGTTTTGCGATTCCACGGCGACCTGTTGGCGGTGTACACGCTCGCGTCGTTGGTGTCGGCGCAGGCCGACAGTGTGATGTTGTAGCCTCGAATTTATTCGCTTTCCCACCCCCGCCCATTCGCTCCGCCCTCGCCGCTCCCCGCGCGCTCTCCATCCTCTGCCTCTCCATCCTCCTCCACCCTCACCCCTTCGATAAATCGCAAAAGGAGCGGAGTTTCCATCCTTTCCTTGGATCTGGACCACGTAGCAGAAGCTTTGTGCAATTGCGCGATTGTGCGCATTCGGAGCCGTGTCGGGTGGCGGGGTTGAGGTTGCAATATCGTCGTGTTATGATGCGCGTGCGCCGTCGGAGCATCCTGCCCTGGCGGCTGTCGCGATGGCGGCAAAGAGGCCGCCACCGTTCATCCCACGACGGAGGAAACCGCCATGAGGGACAAGACGCTCGCGTGCGGAGAAGAGGCGAACACCAGCGCGCCCCGCTACGAGGAGTGCTACGCCAAGGAGTCGGTGGTCACGGAGAACCCCTTCGGCAGCTTCTAGGGGCACCGGGCGGGGCCGGAACCCTCCGGTCCCGCCGCACTCCTCCCTCTCGCCGGGCATCCGCCGATGCTGACCGCCGAAGCCCCGCGCGCCCAACGCGCCCCCGCGCCGCCCGAGACCGGCCGCGTGGTGCTCATCGCCGGCGGCGACGCCGATCCGCACCTGCTGTCGCTGGCCAAACGCGCGCTGGAGCGCGAAATCCCCGTGCTGGAGTTCCTCACGGGCGCGGACCGCACGCCCTCCATCGCCTGGGACATGGAGGCGGACACGCTGCTGCTGGACGGCCAGGAAGCGCGTCCCGGCGCCGGCTTTCTGCGCTACGACGTGTTCCACACCCTGGCGGACAAGCGCCCGGCGGTGGAGTTCCGCGCGCAGGCCTGGCACACGGCGCTGCACGGGTGGATGCTGGCCCACGACGACGTGCGGATGCTCAACCGCGGCTTCAGCGGGCTCACCAACAAGCCGCACGTGCTCACGGTGGCCGCCGCGTGCGGGCTGCGGATTCCGCGGACGCTCGTCACCAACGACCTGGAGATGCTGGACACGCTGCAGGGCTCGGAGGGGATGATCGCCAAGCCGGTGCCGGGGGGCGGATTCACCCAGGGCGTGGCCGACCTGCTGCGCACCACGCCGCGCCGCGAGGGCAAATCCGCCGCGCCCGCCTTCGTGCAGAACCGGCTGGTGGCGCCGGAGGTGCGCATCTACGGCGTGGGCGGGCGCTTCGTGCCGTATCACGTGATCAGCGACCACCTGGACTACCGCGCCGACGATGACTCGCGCGTGGAGCCGCTGCCCGTGGAGCAGATCGACGCGGGCGTGCTGGCGGGGATGTCGCGGTTGATGGACCGGCTGCGGATGGAGTACGGAGCCGCGGACTTCAAGACGGACGCGGACACGGGCGAGCTGGTGTTCATGGAGATCAACAGCGGCCCCATGTTCGCCGGTTTCGACCGCGTGAGCAGCAACGCCGTGTCGGACGCGATCCTGGATTACCTGACGCGCTGATCGGGAACAAGGTTCGCGCCGGCAGCGCAGCGCCCCCCTCTCCCCGACCCTCCCCCGCAAACTGCGCGGGGGAGGGAGAGTACTCATCTCAGGATGCGGCGTTCCTGCTCCCGCGGGCGGCCCCTCCCCCCGGCCCCCTCCCCGCTCGTTCCTCGCGGAGAGGGGGAGAACTGCGTTCTCGACGGGACGCGGCTACCCTGCACCGGCTGGGGTGTATACCCTCTCCCACGCAGTTTGTGGGAGAGGGTGGCGAGGAACGAGCCGGGTGAGGGCC
>DASQZE010000402.1:0-3343 GCA_035638875.1 Longimicrobium sp. | reverse complement strand
TGCACGACGACCTCCGCGCGCACCGCGACTGGCTCCTGTCCTTCGTCGATCTTCCGCCGGGCGGGACGTTCGTCGATCTGGGGTGCGGCAACGGTGCCGACCTGCTCGCGCTCGCGGCCCGGCATCCCGATCCTGATGCGCACTTCATCGGCCTGGACGCGTCGGAAAGCGGCGCCGCGGCCGCGGCGGAGCACGCCGCGCACGACCCGCGCATCGCCGTGCACCACCACCGGCTGGACGGCGGGCGCGTGCCCCTGGCGGACGGCAGCGTGGACGCGGCGTATTCGCACAACCTGCTGGAGTGCCTGGGCGACCGGACGGCATTCGCGCGGGAGATCGCGCGCATCCTGCGGCCGGGCGGCGTGGCCGTGATGGCGCACTGGGACTTCGATTCGCAGGTCATCGACGGTACGGACCGCGCGGCCATCCGCCGGCTGGTGCACGCGTTCGCGGACTGGCAGCAGCCGTGGATGGAGTACGCGGACGGCTGGATGGGGCGCCGGCTGGGGGGCGTGTTCGCGCCCACCGGGCTCTTCGACGGCGCCGTGCACGCGCGTGTGCTCACCAACACGCGCTTCGCGGCGCCCTGGTACGGCCACGCGCGCGTGCAGGACTTCGGCAGCCTGGTGCGGCGCGGGCTGGCGAGCGCGGAGGACGTCCAGCGCGTGGTCGCGGACCTGGAGGCGCTGGACCAGGCCGGCCGGTACTTCTACAGCATCACCGGGTACGTCTACGTGGGCCGTCGCATCGTAGGGCCGGCCTGACGGGCGGGCCTGCTCCGTGCGGTCCCTGGCCGGCCGTACGGCATCCGCCAGCTGGTGTACCTCGGAAAGAAACCGCTGCTCTGCCGCGACCTGACCGACGCGTTCCATCGCGATCCGCGGGGGCACGCCTGGGGCACCGAGCGGGTCGTGGCGCACATCGAACGGTTCTGGTGCCCGTCCGTCACCAGCGACCAGCTCGCGGGCGGGGCACCCTTCCGGTTCGCAGGAGCGGCGTAGCGCCGGATGACGGCGATGCTCGTCCGCCGCTCATGCCCCGCCGGATCCGCTTCGAGACCCCACGACGAACGTACTCAACTGGGCCACCGCATGGACCTTCCCGTACTTCAAACCGAGCGCCTGCTGCTGCGCGGGTTCACGCTGGCCGACGCGCCGCGCGTGCAGGCGCTGGCCGGCGCGCGGGAGGTCGCGGCGACGACGCTGACCGTGCCGCATCCCTACGAAGACGGCGTGGCGGAAGCGTGGATCCAGGGACACGCCGCCGGGTGGCAGGCGGGCAAGCGCCTTTCCCTCGCCATCACCACGGCCGCGGACGGGCTCGTCGGCTGCGTCTCCCTTTCCGTGGTCCCGCAGCATCGGCACGGGGAGATCGGGTACTGGATCGGCGTGCCGTTCTGGAACCGGGGCTTCGCGACCGAATCCGCCGCCGCAGTGCTCGCGTACGGGTTCGGGGGGCTGGGGCTGCATCGCATCGTGGGACGCTACCTT
Organism: Longimicrobium sp.; assembly: GCA_035638875.1. GTDB lineage: Bacteria > Gemmatimonadota > Gemmatimonadetes > Longimicrobiales > Longimicrobiaceae > Longimicrobium. The sequence continues at coordinate 1,853 of DASQZE010000402.1, read as the reverse complement.
CCGCGCAACCCGGGCTCGGGCCAGGTGCTCCGCAAGCTGGGGATGCGACACGAAGGTACCCTGCGCGAGCACGTGTGGAAGGCGTGCCGCTTCGAGGACCTGGAGTGCTGCGCCATCCTGGAGGACGAGTGGCGCGGCCGGAGTTCGTAGTCCAGCGTCCATGGCGGATGCTTGATCCCACTCCCTTCTCATCTCACCCCTCCGGACCAGACCATGGACCAGTCCGACCTCTCGTTCTTCGGGCTTCTCGCGCTCACGGCAATCGTGTACTACCTGTGGGACCGGAGCCGGAAGGCGGATGCAGAGGCGGCGAGCGCCGAGACCATCCGCGCGACGATCGAGCTCGCCCGCATCCGGGACGTGTATCGCGCGCTGGAGAAGACGGGCGAGGAGGGGAGCTTCGCCATCCTCGCGGCCCCGCAGACCACCACGCCCGAGGAGGACGATCCCATCCACCTGCAGCTCGCCATCCACGGCGGCAAGGCGGGTGTCGATTGGGTTCTCCTTTCCGACCAGAACATCGCCGAGCAGGAGCGGTTCATCCAGTTCGCCACCGCCCGCGGGTTCGCCGTGACGGAACTGGATGACGACGTCCCCTACCTCCGCGTGGAGGCCGGGGTCCGCAGCCCGGAGCTCTGCATCGACGCGCTGCGCGAGCTGTACGGGCTGCAATCCGACGACGTGGTGGACCTGGAGGCGAATGGATTCGACTGGCCCGCCTCCGGGACGCAGGTGGCTGCCGGGCCGCGGGATGGCTGATCCGGTGGATCCACCGGCGGCCGGCGCGAGCGAGGAGCCGGTGCTGGGGCTGGAGCGGGGCGCGGTGCGCCTGGTGCCGCACACGCAGCGCTGGGCGGCGCTGTACCGCGAGGAGGAAGCGCATCTGCGCGCGGCGCTGGACGGCGTGCTGATCGACATCCAGCACTTTGGCAGCACGTCCATCCCCGGCATCCGCGCCAAGCCCATCCTGGACATCCTGGCGGGCGTGCGCAGCCGGGACGAGGTGCTGGAGCGCCGGCCGCAGCTGCAGGCGCTCGGCTACCGGTACGTGCCGGGGGCTGGGGTGCCGGGCCATCACGTGTTCGGCAAGGGCGAGCCGCGTACGCACCTGCTGCACGTGGTGGAGCACGCGGGCCGCGGCTGGAGCGAGAACCTGTGGTTCCGCGACCAGCTGCGCGCCGACCCCGCGCTGGCCGCGGAGTACGACGCGCTCAAGCTGCGCCTGGCCCGGGCCCACCCCGGCGACCGCGCCCGCTACACGGACGAGAAGGGCGCCTTCGTTCAACGGATCCGCCAGGGCGCGGTCTGAGCCGCGGAAATCCGGCGACGGCGCCGCGTGCGTGCTCCGCACGGGTGAAGCCGGCTCCATCCATCACCCATTCCATCCACGAAAGATGACGACCTACGACGTCGTACCGCATGAAGGCGTGGGGCCCGTCCGGCTGGGCATGACGCGGGCGGAGTCCCGCGCGGCGATGGGGCTGCCCGTCCAGTCTCACGGCACCGGCCGCGATGCCCGGGACCTGTACCTGGACAGCGCCTTCCAGGTGTTCTTCGATGATGCGGACCGGGTCGAGTACATCGAGCTGTCCCATGGCGGGCCGTTCATCGCGCGCTACGAATCCGTCGACGTCTTCGCGACGGACGCCGAGCCGCTGGTGGAGCTTGTTCGCCAGCGTGCCGCGTATGACGAGAACGACCCGGAGTTGGGCTACAGCTACATCTTTCCCGCGCTGCAGCTGAGCGTATGGCGGTCCGTCGTGCCGGATGATGACGACGACGAGGGACGGCGCTTCATGACGATCGGGGTCGGGAAGCCGGGCTACTTCGGCTGACGCACGGCCGCGCGCCGG
>DASQZE010000401.1:0-6566 GCA_035638875.1 Longimicrobium sp. | reverse complement strand
GGAGAGGATACTGGCCTCACGGCACGGATGGCCGCCGATGCACAGATCCACCTGATCGCGATCCGTAAAAGCCGGCCTGGGCCGGAAGGTCGTATCCTGGACGTTGGGCAGGCTCGCCGGTGCGTCGGGAACGGCTGAACGGGCCAGCATCGAGCCGAGGAAAGCAAGCGGAGCCGGGGTGGATCGAAAGGAATCCCCGGACACCGTGGGAGGCGCCCGGGGATTTGGATCCAGCAGCGGAAGGACGTGCGTCAGCGCGCGGGCGTCAGCTTCATGCGGGTGACGACGCGGGACTCGGCGCGGGCGCGGTCCAGGGGGATGCGCCACAGGCGTCCCGTGCGCCACATCTCCAGCTGGTCGCGGTAGTGCGGCGAGCTGGGCACGCCGGACTGCCCCGTGGTCACGATGAATCCACCCTCCTCGTCCACCGCGGCCATGTCCACCACGTGCCGCTGGCTGGGCCCGAACGAGCTCACGTACGGCATGGTCCTGGCGCCGAACCCGGCCACGTTCACCGTGTTGTGCGACCCCTGGGCGGGAAACGGGCCCACGTTCAGCTTGAACACGCGCTCCAGCGCCGGGATGGCGCCCAGGGGATGGTCCATCCGCGTGACCAGCATCTCCCCCCACGGACGCCCCGCCACCAGCTTGACGGCCGTGCCCATGGCCGCCGACGACACCTCGTCCAGCGTCTCCGTCTTGCCCTTCGTCTTCACGTCGTCCACCCACGCTCCGCCGTTGCGGTCCAGCACCGCCTCCAGCGACGCGTGGGGAAAGTACACCGGCTTGTCGCCGAACTCGTCGTTGCCCACGCGCTGGCGCAGCGCCTCCCACCACACGTAGAACAGGGACGCCGCGCGCGAATCCGCCGTGGCCTCGCCGTTCCACGCACGCAGCAGGCGGGCGCTGGCGGAGTCGCCGGCGAGCTCCGCCGCGCGCACGGCGTGGGGGCGGTAGCGCACGGCCAGCGCGTCGCGCAGATCCATCTGCTGCCGCGCCACGTCCGCGGCCGTGAATCCGCGCCCGCCCGACACCAGCTCGCGGATGCGGTCGGCGCGGTACGGCTGCGCCCAGTGGCTGGTGATGAAGTGCGGATACGACGGCCCCGCCTGCCGGTTGTTGGCCGTGACGATGAACCCCTCCGCGGGATTCAGCACGTGCGGATGCTCGTCGAACGCCAGGAACCCCGTCCACGCGCCCTCGCCCGTCCACGCGGGGGTGGGGAGCACGCCGTCGCCGCCGGCACGGACGGGGACGCGGCCCGCCATCCAGTAGCCGAAGTTCCCGTCCGCGTCCGCGAACACCACGTTCTGGTGCGGGTTGTCGAAGCCGTGCAGCGCGGTCGTGAACTCCCCCGCGTTGCGGGCGCGGTTCATCCCCAGCAGCGCCTTGATCTCGGTGGAGGGATCCTGCGCCGTCCAGCGGAACGACAGCATGCGGTCGCCGCCGCGCTGGTCAACGCGGTTGAAGAGGGTGCCGTTGCGGGTGCTGCGAATGCTCACCACCACGGGCTCCGCGCCCTTGATGCGGATGGTGTCCTTGCGCACCTGGAACGGCTCCCACCCGGTCGCCGTGCGGTACTGGGTGGAGTCGGCGTTCACCTCTTCCACGAAGAAGTCCACGTCGTCCGTCATGGCGTTGGTAAAGCCCCACGCCACCGTCTTGCCGTGCCCGATGACCACCAGGGGGATCCCGGGGATGGTCATTCCCGCCGTCTCCACGCCGCCGCCGTGCAGGGCGGCCAGGTACCAGAGCGAGGGGGCGCGCAGGGCCAGGTGCGTGTCGTTGGCCAGGATGGGCTTCCCCGACTTGGTCCTCGACCCGCCGATGACCCACGCGTTGGATGCGCGCGCGGCGGAAACGCCCTCGGCCAGCCACGCGGCCAGGGGCGGGATCCCGGGGACGTCCACGCCGGAGACGGGGGGGATCGCCGCGGGGGCGGGGCCGGGCGATGCGGCCGGCGTGGCGCCTGCCCTGCCCTGCCACTGCCCGTCGGCGCCCAGGGTGACGGTTCCCCAGTCCGGGTACGCGGGGTTCAGGTCACGGGCCAGCGCGGGGCCCACGGCGTCCGTGGCGCGCTGCATCTCCAGCCCCAGGTTCCAGTCCGCCAGGTCCCACGCCATGATCTTGCCGATGGCGATGGAGTTGCGGACGGTCCACGGCTCGGGCTTGAAGCGCAGCACCAGGAACTCCGGCGGCAGGGGGCCGGGATGGTCCTCGATCCAGGCGTTCACGCCGTCGGCGTAGGCCTGCAGCATGGCGCGCGTCTCGGGGTCCAGCCGGCGCTCGGTTTCGGCGGCGGCGTGGCCCATCCCCACGGTGCGAAAGAACAGGTCGGTGCCCGCCAGCTGCGCGCCCATCATCTCGGCCATGCGGCCGTCGGCGATGCGGCGAAAGAGCTCCATCTGCCACAGGCGGTCCTGTGCGTGGACGTAGCCCATGGCGCGAAAGAGGTCGGTCTCGTTCCGGGCCCAGACGTGCGGCACGCCCAGCGAGTCGCGCCACACGTCCACCTCCGACGTGAGCCCGGCCAGGGCGGTGCCGCGCCCGTAGTCCGGCGTCGCGCGGCCGATGTACCACCAGGTGCCGGCCAGCAGCACCAGCACCAGCGCCACGAGCCCCAGCAGCCCGATGCCGATGCGGCGCAGCCATCGGTGCTTGCGGCGCACGGGGGGTACGGGCCCGGCCGGCGGGGCCGCGTCGGGGGTGGGCGGTTGCGGATCGAGACTCATGTGCCGGGTGGTGAGGGACTGCGTCCGTGTATGGAATGCGCTGCCGGGCGTCCGCCGCGATCTCGCTCGTCAGGCTCCCGTTCCATCGGGATCAAGCTGCGTGTCGTACGATCCGCTGCGCCGAAGCCCCAGGCGCGGCGGGTCGTTTGTTATCGGATGCCAAAACCCGGCGGGAGGCCTGCCCCGAGATTGACATCCGAATTTTTTGAAAGGGGCACCCTGTCCTCTCACCGAGCGGCGCAGGGCACCTCGGCCATCCGGTCACGACGGCGGCGAACGGCGTCCGCTCGGCATCCATCGAACGTCTCCGTCGCGGCGTCGGTCTCCGCTCGGCCTCCATCCGATCGCGTCCGTCGCGGCGCTGGTGTCCACATCACGTCCGGAATCGCGTCTGAAATCGGCCGCGGGCCGTCGCCGTCGCATCAATCCTGCCATGCGGCGGCGAAAAAGACGCGATCGTGTGATCCGTCTCCCCCAGACTCCGTACACCGGTGGCGAGTCCAGCCGATCACGAAGAATCCGCCGATCGACATCCTCCGGGTGACGCTCCGGATGCCTGCCGAGGCACACACCCACCCGATCGCGTCCGTTCACGATCCCGGCCCTCGCACGGCAGCCGGATTCGCGACGATCGCACGACATACCTGACGAGACGCCGCAGGAGCCGAAAAGACTCGATCGGATGATTCGTCTCGCCGGCTTTCGACGCCGCGGCGACGATCCATGCCCCTCAGAAAAAACCGCGATGAACAGCATCACGCGCGCCAGCTCTCGACCCGGATCGAGATCGCGCGCGCGGGTCGCGAGCATCCATCCGTTGCGCATCCACCATCGAGAACGGGATGGTAGATCCTTCGGTCGGCGCCAGGGATCCAGACCGGGATGGATCGGGCGGCGCCTCCCTCAGGAAGACAAAAGGGTTTATGCGTCGGCTCAGCGGCCGATCCAGTAGGTGGCCTTGATGAGGAACACGTTCTGCGCGGGCTCGCCAAAGGCGCCGGTCAGGTCGCGGCCCGCATCCAACTCGCCGCGCATGTACTCCGCGCTGCGCACCTGCTGCCACACGAAGAAGAGCGTGCTCCCCGGGCGGTACTCCCACCGAAGAACCGCGTTGCCGCGCAGGCTGCGGAACGTGAAGTCGCGCGTGCCCGGCCGGTCGCCCACCGTGAAGGGCGTCGCCGGGCCCGGCCCGTCAGGGTCCACACGGAAGCCGTTCTCCAGCGTCTCCCGCGTCCCGTACCCCTCGCCGTACACCCCGAAGTCGTAGCGGCCCGGCGTGAGGAACTCCTTGTAGTTCTCGAAGTCGCCCGCACTCACGTACGGCTGCGCGAACACCTCCAGGCTCAGGTTGGGCGTGAACGTCCACGCCAGACGCGTATCCAGCGACAGCGTGTACTGCTCCACGTCCGCGAACACGTAGCGCCGGCCGAACGTCGTTCTCGCCAGCGAGTCCGCGCGCGACAGGATGTACTGCCCCTGGCTCTCCAGCCGCACCCAGCGCGGCCCCACGCTCAGCTGCACCGACGTGGAGGGGCGCACGGTGATGGCCGTGCCCAGCGAGCTCACCTGCTCCCCCGTGCGGTACTGCTGGTGCGACCCGCTCCAGGTGGCGAACACGCGCTTGCGACGGTCCGACCCCACGTTGCCCGAGATGCGCCAGTTCGGGTCGCCGTACGCCAGCGGGCCGCCGCGCGTCAACCGGTCGTCGATGTACGGCGTGGCGTAGCCCAGGGTCAGGTTCGCGCTCCAGAAGTTCTTGAACCCCGCGTTCAGGCTCGTGGCGATGTCCCCCACCAGCTTGTCGCCGCCGAAGTTCCACTCGTAGCTGCTGTACGCCGAGTACGAGTGGTTGCGGAACGGCCCGCGCGGGCGGTTGATGCGGCGCCCCAGGTACGTGGAGAACGCCCGCCGGTCCGCCGAGCCCTGGAACCCCAGGTCGTTGGATTCAAAGCCGGGGCTCACCTCCTGGTAGACCAGCGAGCCGTCCCAGCTCCCCGTGTGCGCCAGCGCCAGCGCGCCGATGCGCCCGCCCAGCGCGTCGCGCGCGGGATCGTACTCCAGGTAGTCCGCGTCCGGCCGCTGGAAGTAGCGCGCGCTGGAGCGCTGCGTCCCCGCGATCACCGACTTGCTCCCCTGCACCCGGCTGGTGGCAAGGAACCCGCTCACCGTCCACGCCCGGTTGCCCCATGAGTGCTGCGCGTCGATGCCGCCCACGTACGCCGCCGACCGCACGAACGGCGCGAACAGCGTGTCCGACAGGTCGCGGTTGGCCGCCGTGACGATGCCGCCCACCACCGTGCGCCCCCCGTTCAGGTCCCGCCGCACCCGCCCCACGAAGTAGTTGCTCAGCGGCTCCACGGGCTGCGTCCCCGACGCGCCGTCCGCCGTGCGGAAGCGCCCCTCTTCGCGCGCCGTCACGGCGTTCAGCAGCCCCACGGACCAGCCGCGCGTCTTGCCGCTCACCTTGGCCGCACCCAGGATCGTCGACTGCTCCGGCACGTCCGCGTACGCGATGCCGGCGCCGCCCACCGGGCGCTGCGGCCGCCGGCCAATGCGGCGGGAGTAGAAGTACTGCGGAAAGCCGAAGTAGTTGCTGGCCACCACGTCGCCGAAGCGGAACACGTCGTTCCCCTCCACGAAGAACGGGCGCCGCTCGGGGAGAAAGGTCTCGAAGTCCGTCAGGTTGACCACCGCCGGGTCCACCTCCACCTGCCCGAAGTCCGGGTTCAGCGTCCCCGTGAGCGTCAATCCCCAGGGCAGGCCGTACTGCACGTCCGCCCCCACCGCCGCGCCGAAGTCGTTCTCGCTGTAGTAGGGATCCGCCTCGTCCCCCGGCGCGCGCTCCAGGCGGGCGCGGGTGTAGGGGAGGATCTCCAGCCGCGTGGGCGCGCGCACCGCCTGCAGCCCCCGCAGCTCCCCGAACGCCGAGACGAAGCCCGGCGAGTTGCGCGTCCACGGCGACCAGGTGCTCCGCTCGTCGCGCCGGGCGATGTCGCGCATCACCCCCAGCCCCCACACCCGGTCGCCGCTCACCCGCGGGGCAAAGCGCAGCTGCGAGTAGGGGATGCGGAACTCCGCCGTCCACCCCAGCGAATCCACCGCCGTCGCCACGTCCCACACGGCGTCCCAGCTCACGTCCTCGCGGGTGTCGTCCGAGTAGTAGCTGTCCTGCTTTACCCCGCGCGGGTTCACGGCGAAGTGAAAGGCCGTGCGCCGGTCGTCGTACGCGTCGATGTACACCATCACGCGGTCCGAGTACGTGCCGGATGCGTCGCGGCGGGCCAGCTGCGCGGCGATGGAATCCGGCCGCGCGTCGAACATCCGCGCACCCACGTACAGCGCGTCCGGCCCGGCCAGCACGCGCACCTCCGTCCGCTCCGACGCGGGCTTTCCCGCCTCGGGATACGCCTGCACGAAGTCGCCGGCGGGCTCCGCGGCGGCCCAGGCAGCCTCGTCCAGCCGCCCGTCCAGGCGCACCGGCCCGTCCAGCGTGGCGGCCTGCACGGCGCGGCGGGGCGCGGCCGTCCCCTCCCGGGGCGCCTGCGCGCCCAGGGAAAGGACGGCAAGCGGAAGGGCGGCCAGCAGGAGCAGGAACGACAAAATCGTACGCATGGACCGGAACGCGCGGGAGACGGAGGGGGCGGCCGTGACGACGCCAGGTGCGCGCAAGACTACAACTCCGCGAGCACCTGGGCCAGCAGGTCGTCGTCCACGGACATGGCCTGGCGCTCCACGACGGCCAGCGCCAGCCGCGCGGGGCTGGTCGCCTCGAACAGCGCGCGAAGGGGGAGCTCCACGTGGAACTGCTCGTGGATGGCCGTGAGCAGCTGCGTG
>DASQZE010000400.1:0-4770 GCA_035638875.1 Longimicrobium sp. | reverse complement strand
CACGCACACGCGCAACCTGCTGGACCTCACGGCCATCCCGGTGGTCAAGTCGCTGTCGCACCTGCCCATCATCGCCGATCCCAGCCACGGCACGGGAATCCGCGCCAAGGTCATCCCCATGGCCCGCGCCTCCGTGGCCGCCGGCGCCGACGGGCTGATGATCGAGGTGCACCCGGATCCCGAGCGCGCCATGAGCGACGGTGCGCAGTCGCTGTATCCCGACATGTTCGAGGAGATGATGGAGCAGATCGCCGTCATCGCCCACGCCATCGGCCGCACCCTGGTGCCGCCCCTGGTCCCCGCCGAGAGCGTCCGCTAGCCCCGTTGACGCCGCCCCGGCGGGCGACATGAGCCGGCTCGAGATCGAAAGGCCCCGCTGCAGCGTGCAGCGGGGCCATTTTCGTACGTGGGACAAAACGAGCGGCGGATTTCGGCAGGATGCACCCCGTGGCGATCACCGAAATCCGCAGCCCTCGTACCGCAATCCACCCCATCCGCCGCCAAACTGAATTTTTCTCGCAGCAGCAGATCCGCGGCGAGTGGGGAGGCTCCGTTCCGAAATAGTAAAAATTGACGCATAAGAAAATGCAAAAGCGCGTGAACCATCGGGATATTGCTGTATTTGCTGGCAGATTATACTTTTCTCCGCTGAACGACACTGTCCATCTTCCACGACGTTACGTCCCAAACAGGGCCAAACACGATGTGGAGATGATCACGAGCGGCCCCAGGCGCCGCCGATTGCCCGCGAGGACAATGCCCCCTACCCCGCCTGATCGCGCGCGCTCCCGGTCCAGCGGCAACAAGCCGATGGGCGACCGGGGCGAGCAGATGGCCGCAAGGTTCCTGGCGGAGCGCGGATGGGTCATCGTCAACCGCAACTACAGGATCGGCCACCGCGAGATCGACCTCGTTGCACGACGGAGCGATGTCGTCGCGTTCGTCGAGGTGAAGACGCGCGGCGGGTTGGGGTACGGCCATCCGCTGGAGGCCATAACCCGGAAGAAGCGGAAGGATATCCAGCAGGTGGCGGCGGCTTGGATCAAAGTGCATGGCCTTCCCGGCGACGTCTACCGGTTCGACGCCATCGCCATCCTGCTCCCCACCGGCGGCGATCCCATCATCGAGCACATGGAAGACGCGTGGCGCATGGGGTGACCGCGATGCAGGACCCACGGCGATGCAGGTGATGCCCTTGTCCGGAGATTCCGGAAGGCCCTTTTACAAAACCCAACGGGATGGGTATACTATGCCTGTGATCCACAGGGAGTACCGCTGGTCCGTGTTGATCCACACCGACGACCATCCCCCGCCCCATGTACACGTTCGGGTTTCGGGCGGTGACGTCAAGGTGCAGCTCGAGGGGTCCGATGGCGATCCCGTGGTGGTTCGCATCCGCAACGTCAACGACCGCGATGCATGGCGGGCGCTGGCAATCGTCTATCAATACCAGGAAGAGTTCCTGGCAGACTGGAAGGACATCCATGGCGAAGCAGCCCCCCCCGCTCGACGACGCGCTGCGCGCACAGTTCGAGGCCGCCCGCGAGGCCGACCGCATCGCGGACCTCACCGAGCCGCGCGCCAGCGACGCCTTTTACGACGTGCGCACGGGCCGCATCGTCGTGGAGCTCAAGATGGGGTCTGCGTTCGCCTTTCCCCCGGCGCTGTATCCCGAGCTCCAGGACCGCACCCCGCAGGAGCTGGCCCGCGTCGAGGTCTCGCCCTCCGGCGAAGGGCTGCACTGGGACGAGATCGACGTGCACATCGAGACGGCCGGCGTGCTCGTCGCCATCATGGGGCCGGCGATGTTCCGCGCCTTTGCCAGCGTGGGGGGACGGGCCACCAGCGAGCGCAAGGCGGCTGCGGCGCGCGCTAACGGGGCCAGGGGCGGACGCCCGCGCAAGCAGCCTTCCCCGCCCGAACCGGAGAGGTTGCTCCACCGGTTCAATGCCGGCTCCGGGCTCATGCAGGTAGCCGAGGTGCGGCAGACGGGGCGGCCGGAGGACCCCAACGCGTTGGAAACGCTGGATCCAGAGTAGCTCCGGTTGGCTTGGGATGACGAACGACAGCACCGGCGATTCCCCGCCGGTGCTGTCGTTCGTGCAGCAAAATGCCCGCGACCGCAGGGGCGTCCGTCGTCTCCGTTGAGTGCACTGGACGGCGGGGCTATATTCCCCCATCGCAGTCGATCTCCCCTCCATCCCGGCAGTATCCGTGTCTCGTACCGCACTCGCACGCCGTTACCGCCCGCGCCTGTTCAGCGAGGTCGCCACGCAGGAGCACGTGTCGCAGACGCTGCGCGCGGCCGTGCAGCGCGACCGCGTGGCGCACGCGTACCTGTTCTGCGGGCCGCGCGGCGTGGGCAAGACCACGCTGGCGCGCGTGCTGGCCATGGCGCTCAACTGCCCCAACCGCACGGAGGGGGGCGAGCCGTGCGGCGTGTGCGACAGCTGCGAGCGCATCTGGGCGGGACGCACGTCGCTGGACGTAGTGGAGATCGACGCCGCCAGCAACCGCGGGGTGGACGACGCCCGCGACCTGCGCGAGCGGGCCATGTACGCCCCGTCGGAAGAAGATCGCTTCAAGATCTACATCATCGACGAGGCGCACATGCTCACGCGCGAGGCGTGGAACGCGCTCCTCAAGATCCTGGAGGAGCCGCCCCCACGGGTGATCTTCGTCTTCGCGACCACGGAGCCGCAAAAGATCCAGCAGGCCGCGCCGCCCATCCTGTCGCGCTGCCAGCGCTTCGACTTTCACCGCATCGGCACGGGCGACCTGGTGGCCCGGCTGCGGACGGTGCTGGGGTACGAGGGGATCACCGTGGGCGACGAAGTGCTGGTCCCCATCGCGCAAAAGGCGGACGGCGGCATGCGCGACGGCCTGTCGCTGCTGGACCAGGTGCTCTCCTTCACGGAGGGGGCCCCGTCCGCGGACGACGTGCGGCGCATCCTGGGCCTCGTGGGCACCGAGGTGTACCTGGAGCTCTTCACCATCGTGGCGGAGCGCCGGCCGGCGGACGTGTTCCGCTTCGTGGGGCGGATGCTGGACGAGGGATACGATCTGGCCGAGTTCTACCGCGGCCTTGCGGACTTCCTTCGCGCGCTGCTGATCGTCCGGCTGGGCGGCGGCGAGGTGGAGGCCATCCCGCAGCACCTGCAGCCCGTCGTCGGCGAGATGGCGGCGCGCTTTGCCGCGGGCGACCTGCTGCGCATGCTGGCGCAGGTGGCGGAGCTGGACGCGGACGGCCGCTTTCGCAAGAGCGGCGAGCAGCGCATCCTCATCGAGTTGCTGCTGCTGCGCTTCGCGTACCTGGAGAGCACGGTCAGCCTGGAGGACGTGCTGTCCGCCATGGGCGGGGGGAACGGCGGCGGCGGGGGAGACGGCGGGGCACCACGGGGAAACTTCGCGGGCGGCCGGCCGGCGTCTCCTGAGGCGCGGACCGGCCGCCTGACCTCCGAGCCCGCCCCGCAGTCCTCGCCCGCCGCCCCGGCGCCGGTGCAGAACGCCGCGCCCGCACCGCGCCCGGAAGCCCGTCCCGAGACCGCGCCTTCGCCGTCGTCCATCGCCGCGCCGGCCCCGGAGCCGCGCCCTGAGCCCGCGCAGACGGGGACCTACAACGCCGCGCCCGCTCCGGAAGCGCGTCCGGACCCCGCGCCGACGCCGGCCTACAGCGCCGCGCCCGCTCCGCAGCCGCGCGCGGAGCCCGCACCGGCCCCGGCCTCCAGCGTCGCGCCCGCTCCGGAGCCGCATCGCGAGCCCGCGCCGCAGCCGTCGTACGACGCACCGCCTCGATGGAACGCAGAGGCGCCGCGCGCGGAAGCCCGTACCGAGCAGCCCCGCGCCGAGGTGCCGCGTCCGGCCGCCGTGCAGCAGCCGTCGCGTCCCGCGCCCCCGTACGACGGCCCGCCTTCGTACGACGACGTGCCGCTGCCGGACGAGCCGTTCGACGACGTCGGCTACGACGACTACGGACCGCCGCCGCGCGTGCAGGTGGCCGCCCCCGTGCCGCCCCCTGCCCCGCCCGCGCGACCCGTCATCATGCCGGCTGCGCCAACGCCGCCTGCGACAATGCAGACGGGGACGGCGGATGGAGGAACGCTGGCGGAGAGCGATGCGCCCCTGGACGCAACGATGGTGCGCCAGGCATGGGCCACGGTGCTGGCGGACGGCGCGGCCGTGCCCCCCGCCCTGCGCATGGTGCTGCGCCCCGTGCGCGTGTCGCCGGGGGAGGGCGGAACGATCGTCGTCCCCGTGGCGCCTTCCACGCTGGCCATCGACCCCGTCACCAGCCCGGTGAACCGCCGCACGCTGGAAGAGGCGCTGGGCCGGCAGCTGGGGCGGCGCGTGACGGTAAAGTACGTGGCCAACGAGGCCCCCCTGCCCCCCAGCAGCGGCGGCGGATCGGCCCCCGCGCGCATCACCAGCGAGAGCGCGCGCCGCGACCGGCTGCGGCACATGATGGAAGGGGAACCGGTCCTGGCGGCGGCGGTACAAGCATGGGACCTGGAACTGGTTGATTGAGCGCGGGTTGCGCCCACCCGGACGGGAGGGGCGCGGACCCGTGCTGGTGGCGTATTCCGGACGGCCGGCGCCGTTATTCCTTTTTGGATGATGATCCGCACAGGCGGCACAACGAGATGAACAACCTTCAGCAGATCCTCGAGATGGGCCAGCAGGTGCAGGCCCGCATGTCGCAGCTGCAGGTGGAGCTGGGGCAGAAGACCGTTTCCGTGAGCACGGGCGGCGGCATGGTCACCGCCACGGCCG